>JAEUVI010000302.1 GCA_016787105.1 Chitinophagaceae bacterium
TGCAGTAAGAATTGAAACTAAAATATTATTGGAAAAGAATAAGAGGTTGCTTCATGAAATCAACACTTTAAATGGGGATGGCATGTGTATGGGATTTCATGGATGGAAAGACGGAGACTTTGGCGAAGACAATATCTATACGGTAGAAAATAACGAAGAATAATTTTTACACTCTTATTTTCCAAATAAAAAAATCTCCTGCAATTACGCAAGAGATTTTTTTAATAAGATATAAAACTTGTTACAATTTCTTAATCTTAATATTCCTGTACCACACATTATTACCATGATCCTGTAAAACGATATGGCCTTTTTTGTATGTGCCGAATGCAGGCCATTCCTTGAATTTACTTTTCGCAATCATTTTTTTCCAGTTATCATCCCACATGGTAGTGCTTACTACATTTTCACCATTCAGGTAAAAATCAAGTTTGCCTTTATCCGCTTTTATTTCAGCGCTGTTCCACTCCAATGCAGGTTTCACTGTTTCTTTTGAACAGGAAATCAAATCATACAAATCACCAGCATGGTGCTTGATGATTTTCGCATCAGGATGCTTTGCATTGTCCAGCACCTGCATTTCCGGGCCAGTATAGAACGGGCGATAGAATTTTGCAGAATCTGCTCCTTCCACTGCATAAAACATAACACCGCTGTTACCGGCAGTATCTATTTTCCATTCATATTTCAGGTCAAAGTTTTCAAACTCCTCATCAGTGGTCAAATCGCCGTCATTTTCACCTGATGAAGATTTATCGAGGTGCAATGTACTATCCGCTTTCCATCCCGGGCTTGGCGCACCGCCATTCCATTTGTGCCAGCCTTTCAATGTACCGTCATACAATAACACCCAGCCATCTGCTTTTTCAGCATCTGTTAATGGAGTGATTAAAGAAACAGGTTCAGTAACTACTGTTGCAACAGAGGTATCTGTTTTTATTTCTGTTGAAGAAGTATCACCGCTGTTACAGGCAAGCAGGAACCCTGCTGCCATCGCAGTAAGAAATAACTTATGCATTTGTCCTTATTTATTTTTAAAGAGGAAAATATATTTCACAATTGCTTCAGCATCTTGCTGAGAAAGCATCGGGTGAGGCGTCATCATTACTTCGCCCCATACACCGCTACCGCCGCTGATTATTTTTTTAGCAAGGTGAGTTACAATTGTATCAGAAGTACCCGCGTATTTATTGGCAACATCTGTAAAAGATGGCCCCTGTACTTTTTCATCTATTTTATGACAGGTAGCGCAATCATTCGCAGCTTCAAGCGCCAATCCTTTTTCATAAGCAGGATCTTTTGTAATGTCGTTTGCCGCAGGAGTTTCTGCCTTAGCAGCAGAATCTTTTGTTTCACCTGTTTTTGTTCCGTCACCGCCACCGCATGATGCAAGCATTGCAGCAGCAAAAGTTACAATCAGAAATCTTTTCATTGTGGAATTTTTTAAATACAATTAATTAGTGCATAAAGTTATTACACCAGACCCAAAACTGAGCGATTAAATTTTTCATCGCTGCCGGTTCCGGCAAAATCATCAAAAGCCTTTTCCGTAACACGGATGATATTGTTTTTAATAAATGGCGCCCCTTCCTTCGCGCCATCCTCCGGATGTTTGATGCAGCATTCCCATTCCATTACAGCCCAGCCTTTGTAATCATAGGCTGCCAGCTTACTGAAGATGGATTTGAAATCTACCTGGCCATCACCCAGCGAACGGAAACGCCCTGCCCTGTCAATCCAGTTGGTATAGCCGCCATATACACCTTGTTTACCGGTAGGGTTAAACTCAGCATCTTTTACATGAAACATCTTTATACGCTCATGGTAATTATCGATGTATTCAAGATAATCGAGGCATTGCAATACAAAATGCGAAGGATCGTACAATAAGCAAGCCCTTGTATGGTTATTAACATGCTCAAGGAACCGCTCATAAGAAACTCCATCATGCAGATCTTCACCGGGATGTATCTCATAGCAAAGATCTACTCCGTTTTTATCAAACTCATTCAATATCGGTAGCCAGCGGTTGGCCAATTCTTTAAATCCTGTTTCTACCAAACCCGCGGGGCGCTGCGGCCATGGATACACCGTTTGCCATAGTAAAGCACCACTGAATGTAGCATGGGCATTTAATCCAAGATTCTGAGAAGCCTTTGCTGCGTACTTCAATTGTTGCACCGCCCACTCAGTTCTTGCCTTAGGGTTATTGCGAACATTCTCCGGGGCAAATCCATCAAACAAAGCATCGTAAGCAGGATGTACTGCAACCAATTGTCCCTGCAAGTGCGTAGACAATTCTGTTATTTCCAGGCCTGCACTGTTTACGATTCCTTTTATTTCATCTGCATAAGTTTTACTTTCTGCAGCTTTTTGCAGGTCAATACAGCGGCTGTCCCATGTCGGTATCTGTACGCCAACAAAGCCAATACTTTTTGCCCATTCGCAAATTGTTTTTAAACTGTTGAATGGTGCAGCATCACCCATGAACTGCGCCAAAAATATTCCGGGGCCTTTTAATGTTGTCATATGTTTCTCGCGAAGACGCAACGACGCTACGTCTTTTCTTTTTAAAGGTTATTTACAATACGTTTTATACCATTTTTAAGCAAAGCTTCATTGAAGTTAATCAGTAACCCAAGCTTTAAACCTGTAAGCCTAAGATAAGTTAATACTTGTTTCTGATGAACAGGCGCCAATGTTTCTATTGATTTGATTTCAACGATTAACTTATTATCAACTACAAGATCAGCTCTGAAACCAATATCCATCTTCTCATTTCTCCATACAACAGGAATAGGGAATTGCCTTTGAACTTTCACACCATATTCTTTTTCCAGTTCATGGCACATTATTGTTTCATAAACTGACTCGAACAATCCCGGCCCCAATTCCTTATGAATTACAAAAGCAACATCCAGGATTACTTTTGAAAGCTCATTTTCGTCATTGTTCTCCATATTTACATAACTAATCGCGCCTTCGCGCCGTTGCGTGAAAATCACACCTTGTGCTCTGTCCACTTTTTATCCGACTGGCTTGAAGTAACTACGTTATCTATAAATGCCATTCCTCTTATGCCTTCATCTACCTGTGGATAATCTTTCATTTCAGGAGTTGCTGTATCGCCGGATAGCTTTGCGGATAAAGTTGCTGCAAAGTTTTTATAAATATTAGCGAATGCTTCGAGATAGCCCTCCGGGTGACCACCGGGAGTACGACAATTTTTTACTGCAAAACTGCTGAGGCGATCGCCATAGTTACCACCCGCGCGGAGTATCTGTGCCGGCTGATCCAACCATTTTACCAATAATGTATTGGGTTCCTGTTGCGCCCATTCGATGCCTCCTTTCTCTCCATAAACACGAATCTTCAATGCATTCTCCTCTCCCGCTGCTACCTGCGAAGCCATTAATACACCTGCTGCACCATTTTCAAATTTCAATAATACATTACCATCATCATCCAATGCACGACCTTCTACCATTACATTCAGGTCAGCACAAAGTTGTGTAATTTTTAAACCGGTAATATATTCCGCCAAATGCGCGGCATGTGTTCCGATATCTCCCATGCAACCGCTCTTACCGCTTTTTTTCGGATCAGTTCTCCACGCTGCCTGTGCATTGCCTTCTCTTTCTGATAATTTACTCAACCATCCCTGTGGATATTCAACCCATACCTTTCTTACTTTTCCCAAAGCACCGCCCTGTACCATTGCACGCGCCTGCTTTACCATCGGGTATCCTGAATAAGTATGCGTTAAACAAAGTAATAAGCCTGTTTCTTCTACTTTCTTTTTTAATTGCTTTGCTTCATCCAATGTAAATGTGATTGGTTTTTCAATTACAACATTGAAACCATTATCCAGTGCAGCCATTGCGGGTGCGAAGTGTGCGAAGTTGGGTGTAACGATGGTTACAAAATCCATTCGTTTATCTGCAGGCAATGCCGCTTCTTTTTGTATCATCTCTTCATAAGTAAGATAGATACGATCTTCCGGCAGGTATAATGATTTACCGGAGTCTTTTGCAATTTCCGGGTTAATACTAAGTGCACCACATACAAGTTCAATCTGTCCGTCCATAAAGGCAGCAAAGCGGTGAATAGCGCCGATAAAAGCATCTTTACCTCCACCGATCATTCCCATTCGAAGTTTTCGTGTTAACATGACATTTAATTAAAAGATTTCTAAATATTGATATGAATTAATTTATGTTATAGCGACACAAATATATTTTTTTAGTAGTACATTTAGCTCCACTTTTTTCATTTTTATAAACCATAACGATATGCAGGCTACTATCAAACGCGATAAACTTTTCCTCGCAAGTTGTATTGCACTTATTTTCACATCACTCACATTTACGTTACGAGCATCCCTTGAAGAGGTTTGGGGAACAGAGTTTAGCATCAATAAAGAACAATTAGGTTTCATTTTTGGCCCCGCATTCTGGGGCTTTACACTGGCAATGGTTTTTGGAGGTCCTCTTGCTGATGTAATCGGCATGAAGAGATTGGTAGCCCTTGCATTTATCGGTCATATTGCCGGAGCTGTTATTTATTTAGTGGCGAAAGACCCAACGATGTTATTCATAGGTACCTTATTTATAGGTATTGGTAACGGAATGGTGGAAGCAGCTTGTAATCCACTCGTCGTTACACTTTATCCTGATAAAAAAACGACAATGCTTAACCGATTCCACGTTTGGTTTCCCGGTGGAAATGTAATCGGTGGGCTGTTGGCTTATTTTATACTTAGTCAGTTTCATCTCAACTGGAAAATGCTCCTTGTTCCATTATTTGTATGCGCAGTAATCTATGGCATTATGTTCTGGAGTTTGAAATTTCCGGTAACAGAAAGGGTATCAAAAGGCATCAGCACGGGCAAAATGTTTTCATCTTGTTTGAAACCATTATTTCTTATCATGCTTGCCTGTATGTTTTTGACGGCAGCTACTGAACTGGGAACTATGACATGGATAGTGGCCCTAATCAAAGGCCAAAACGTTTCGGGTATTCTTGTGTTAGTTGTTGTATTTGGTGTTATGGCGCTGGGCCGTTTTTATGCCGGAGCGGTAGTTCACCGGTTGAACCCTAATGGAATGTTGATCTTTTCTTCATTGTTTGCATGCATCGGATTATTCTTATTGAGCAATGCATCCGGCGCATTCGCTGCTTTTGGGGCAGCATTGGTATTCGCAATCGGTGTTTGCTTTTTCTGGCCCACTATGTTGGGGTTTGTTTCTGAATATATGCCGGAAACAGGCGCATTGGGACTATCATTAATGGGTGGCGCAGGTATGTTTTCAACAGCATTAATCCTGCCTGTGATGGGAGGTTGGCTGGAAAAATTTAAAGCAGAGGCTGTAGCGAAAGGATTAGATCCTGCAGCAGCAGAAGCATATGCGGGTTCGAATACGTTCCTGAAAGTTGCTATAATGCCCGCAATATTACTTGTAGTATTCATCTTAATATATGTTTTACGCAGAAAGGCTTATGCTGATCATAAAGCACAGCAACATACCGCAGCGTAAAACAAGAAATTCGTAACTTTCAATTCTGTAACGACCAGATGAAAAAAACAAACCGAAGAGAAGCCCTGAAACAGATTGCTACCAGTGCTGTAGCCATAGGATCGGTATCTGCTCTTTCCGCTTCGCCCCACTCTATTCCTGAAGAAGAAAACGATAAGGCTTTGAAACTAAAAGGAAATATCAATCATTCAGTTTGTCAATGGTGCTATGGTTTTTTACCGGTTGAAGAATTGTGCCAGGTAGTTAAAAAGATTGGATTTGGCGCCATTGATCTGATGGGGCCAAAAGACTGGCCGACACTTCAGAAATACGGCCTGTACAGTTCCATGTGTTACATTGACGGTAACGTAAGCCTTACAGAAGGTTTTAACGATAAAAAATTCCATGATAAATTAGTAAAGAGTTACGAAGAAATAATTCCATTAATGGTGAAAGCCGGCTACAAAGATGTAATCTGCTTCAGCGGCAACCGCAATGGAATGGATGACGAGACTGGTTTGAAAAACTGCGCTGAAGGATTGAAAAGAATAATGCCACTGGCTGAAAAAAATGGCATTACAGTTCATATGGAATTATTGAACAGCAAGGTAGATCACAAGGACTATATGTGCGACAAAACTCCATGGGGAGTAGAGTTAGCCAAAAGAACAGGCTCACCTAATTTTAAACTGCTTTATGATATATATCATATGCAGATAGATGAAGGTGATGTAATCCGTACCATAAGGGATAATCATGAGTATATTGGCCATTATCATACAGGCGGAGTACCGGGCAGGCATATAATAGATGAATCGCAGGAGCTGTATTATCCAGCTATTATGAAAGCTATCCTGGAAACAGGATATAAAGGATATGTAGCGCAGGAGTTTATTCCGAACGAAAAGGATAATGCGGCGAAAATAGCTGCATTAAAGAAAGCGGTGAAGATTTGTGATGTTTGATCGTGAATGGTCAATGGTGAATAGTGAATAAACTGTTTACTGTTGAAAAGTTTATTCACGTAATTTACGCCTCCCCTAACCATTATTGACTATTGACTATTGACTATTGACTATTGACTATTGACTATTGACTATTGACTATTGACTATTGACTATTGACTATTGACTATTGACTATTGACTATTGACTATTGACTATTGACTATTGACTATTGA
>JAEUVI010000311.1 GCA_016787105.1 Chitinophagaceae bacterium
TAAATCCATCTGACAAGCCACTATACATCTGATTGCTTATATCATTGTGCACAAACCATCCATTTTTTGACAAGAGGTTTAATTGTATTCCGACAGCCTGGTTTACATACCGGTTGTTCTGTTGCTGAGATGCTGAACTTCTGGCATTATTAAAATTGGCTGAATAAGAGATATTAAAATCTATATTCTCACTGATATTACTTGCTATTACAACTCCTGCATTGTAAATAAAATTATCAGTATTCGTTTTTACGTTATTGATTAGCCCGGGTAGCTTAGAATATGCAAAGCCTGCATTCAGGTTGATGTTGGATTTAATAAACTTAACAGGCAAGCTATAGGTAAGAAATGAACGGATACTTTTATAGCCGTCAAGATTAACCGGCTTTGTAAATTGAGAACCAGCTTTTAATACTATTCCCTGCTGAATGACTGAATCTGCACTGGCTACATAGGTAGCATTTGAAATATAATCCTGTGTGCCCTGTAAAAAAATATTTGCGAACAGGCTTTGTCCTTTTTGTGTATTGATAAATGTATAACGGCCAGATATAAAATGAGAATATGATTGCTGCAAGTCAGGATTACCACTACTTACACGCAGCGGATTGCTAAGGTTTACTACATCCTGCAACTGGCTTACTCCTGGAAAGTTGGTTGAGGCCCTGTAAAAAATATTGAAACTGCTTCGTGGCGATACCTTTCTGCTCCACCGCAGGTTGGGCAATATGTTGGTGAATGTTTGATCAACTGTTGTGATAGTTGGAAAGCTGCGATCGCTTTGCAGTTTCGAGTTTTGAAAATTAACACCTACGGAAAACTGGTTGTCCCTGCTGGCGCCGAGGCGATAGCTGATACCTGCATTATGCGAGGTAATTGTGTTTTCAAACAGGTTCGAAAGGGTAGTGTCAAAATCATTGTACTTGCCATCTACATTATCAAAAAGGTAGGTTTGCTGATCTGCATTATTTCTGGAATAGGAGGGAGAATAATTGAATTGCAATTGCCCTTTTTTACCTACCGGTTCTGTATAAGCGATGTTTGAAGAGATTGTATAGCCATCTGCCTGGTTATCGGAATACTGGTTTTGGAGAGAATCTTCAAATGAGGCTCCCTGAAAAAAACGATAGTTGGAATAAACAAAGCTTCTGCTATTGTTTTTATTCAGGGTTGTATTCAGGTTTACCGAAAGGCTTCTTCTCTTTTTTGCAAAAGAATGACGATAAAGGATATTATTCCGCAGGTTATAGCCGTTCCTGTATGAGCTGCCGTCGTTTACGGATGTATTCGCCGTATCATTTGCGCCATAAAAAGTTTGGGCGAGAGAATTCGAAACAGAATTATTTTTCTGAAAGTTCAGGCTGGGATTAATGATAACAGAGTTTGAAGAATCAATTTTATATTCCAGTCGCAGGTTCAGCCGGTGATTGTAGTTTTTTGATTCAGATATGCTTGATTGATCGAGAAATTGTTTTTTTCCGTTAGTAAGTAAAGTCTGGCTTTTTAAAGATTGATCATTCAGGTTATTACTATTATTGAAAAAGTAACTTGCCTGCACATCTACTTTTTTACCCCATTTATCAGAAAAATTTATACCGGCAGCATCCGTTTTGCTGATACCGCTTTGTTGACCTACAAGAAAATTATTTGTATTTCCGCCTCCAAAGCCACCTTGCCCTCCCCCACGATTACCAGCACCACGTCCGCCGCCGCGACCGCCACTACTTCCGCTGCTGGTAAGCCCAAGCAAATCCTGTGAACCAAAATTCTGCTGATTGATATTGTTGAACAAACCTACAATTGATATTCGCCTATCACCATTAAAGAAACTTACGTTACCGCCTGCGGCGTATCGATCTTCTGTGCCATAGCCGGCATATATACGGCCAAATTGCCCATTTTTCAATCCTGATTTCGTTACGATGTTAATAGCCTTTTGTGTATTTCCATCATCAAAACCGGTGAACTGGGCCTGATCGCTAAGGCGGTCAAATACCTGTATCTTATCTACTATTTCAGACGGAAGATTTCTCAATGCTGCAGTAGCATCATCTCCGAAAAACTCTCGACCATCAATAGTTACTTTTTTTACCTGTTCGCCTTGCGCCGTTACAGTTCCATCTTTATCTACTGTTATACCCGGCATTTTTTTTATCAGGTCTTCTGTTGTAGCATCAGGATTTACTTTAAACTGGCTTGCGTTATATTGGGTAGTATCACCTTTTTGCTGGGCCGGGGGTGTTTTAGCTGTTACAGTTACTACCTGTAGTTCGGTTGTTTTTTTAGGTATAAACAAAGTGCCGAGATCAACATTGGGAATAGAATCATTCAAAGTAATAACCTGCCTGTATTCTGCATAATTAACAAAACTTACTTTCAGTAAGAATGATTCGCGGCTAATATTGCTGAAAGCAAACAAACCCTTGCTATCGCTGACAGTAGTAATCTTATCGGTACTGTCTTTTATTTTTGAAAGTTGTATGGTAGCGCCTGCCAGCGGCGTATTGTCTAACAGATCGAGTAGCTTACCTTTTACACTTTGCGCATCCGCTTTTGCCGCTATTATTGCCGTTAGAAAAAATAAGGAGTATAGTTTCCTCATACTGTACGATTCGGCCATTTGACGTTAAAATGAAAAGCTACTTTCGTTGCAAAAAACAAAAAATGGAGCTGCAAAAGCCCTTAAAGCTGGTTTTCAGGATAAATTCCGGAAAGAATTGTTAAGAACCAGATGATTAGCGAATTCGTTTTATCTTGCACCCCTTAAATGCATGAAGAATTATGGAATACAGTAAAATTATAGCGGTAACTGGCTTACCTGGTTTGTACGAGTTAGTGAATAGTAAAAACGACGGTGCCATCATCCGTTCATTGGATGATAAGAGCACACGTTTTGCATCCAGCCGCATTCACAACTTTTCTCATCTTGAAAGTATTGAGATATATACTACAGGTGAAAATGTAAACCTGGTTGATATATTTACCGCGATGGATAAAGCAGGTGGTACATTGCCTGATGCAAAAGAAAATGATGCGATAAAAAAATATTTTGAAAAAGTATATCCTGAATTGGATTTTGAAAGAGTATATACCAGCGACCTGAAGAAAATGGTAAAGTGGTTTGATGTGCTCAAAAAAAATGGAGTAGAAATAAAATTATCCGAATTGCCAGAAGAGGAACAAGAAGAAACAACAGAAGCAGAAGTGAAAGAAGAGATAGTGGTTGTAGCAAGCGCGGCGAAGAAGCCAGCTCCGAAAAAAGAAGCAGCGCCTGTTGCTAAAGCTAAAAAAGAAGAGCCAGCAAAAGAAGAACCAAAGAAAAAAGCAGCGCCTAAAGCAAAGAAAGAAGAACCAGCAAAAGCTGAAACAAAAAAAGCGGCTCCTAAAAAAGCAGCAGAGAAAGCTGAAAAACCAAAAGCGGCAGCTAAACCCAAAAAAGAAGCTGAAGACAAAACTGCGAAGAAGAAAAAATAATAATCTCCCTACGGCTTTGTTAGGTAAATACAACTTAATGCTGATGCTATGAATTACAGTGCGGATATCAAAAAGCTTCCCCGTCATTTTCTACCGGCAGATTTTATTATTGTAAACTGGGAATCACTGGAGCCCTGGTTTAAAAATTTGCTGGATAGACCAATCAACTCCCGTAAAGAACTGGAGCAATGGATGAAAGACGGCAGTGAACTGGAAGCGATTATCAGTGAAGATGCCTGCTGGCGCCAGATAAGAATGACCTGTGATACAGAGAACAAAGAGCTGGAAGGCGCCTTTACCTTTTTTATGATGGAGATACAGCCAAAGATTCAGCCCTATGCGGATAAGCTGAACCGTAAGCTGATGGGAAGCCCGTTTGTAAAAGAACTGGAGCCTGCTAAATATTTTACTTATCTCAGGAACATAAAAAAGAATATTGATCTTTTTCGCGAAGAAAACATTCCGTTGCAGGCAGAGCTAAGTGTAATGGCGCAACAGTTTGGAGCTATCTCAGGAAAAATGACTGTGGAAGTAAATGGCAGGGAATATACATTACAACAGGCATCAAAGTTCCTGGAAAACCATGACAGGAACCTGAGAGAAGAAGTATACCGCAAAGTGAATGAGCGGAGAATGCTGGATAAAGAAACGCTCAATGATTTATATTCTAAACTGGTAGAAAAGCGGAACCTGGTAGCAAAAAATACAGGCTTTGAAAATTACCGTGATTACAAATTTGCGGAAATGGGCCGGTTTGATTATACCAAGGAAGACTGCTTCAATTTTCATGAATCAGTAAAGCAACATGTAATGCCGCTTGCTGATAAGATTTACCAGTATAAAAAAGAAAAGCTTGAATTAGATTCATTGCGTCCCTGGGATACAGAAGCAGAGCCTGCTGGTATCAATCCATTGAATCCGTTTACCGGTAGCGAAGAATTGATTCAGAAATCTATTGATTGCTTTAATGAACTACGCCCCTTCTTTGGAGATTGCCTCCGCAAAATGAAAGAGATTGGTCACCTTGATTTGGAAAGCAGAAAAGGAAAGGCTCCCGGCGGTTATAATTGCCCGTTGGCAGAAAGTGGCGCTCCCTTTATATTCATGAATGCAGCAGGGCAAATGGGAGATGTAACTACAATGTTGCATGAGGGTGGCCATGCTGTTCATTCTTTCCTTGCACACAATCTTGAACTCAGCGGGTTTAAAGAATACCCGATGGAAATAGCGGAAGTGGCCAGTATGTCAATGGAACTTTTCACAATGGATCACTGGCATGTGTTTTTTGATAACAAAGAAGATTTGAAAAGGGCAAAAATCCACCAGCTCGAAAGAGTTATCACTATTTTTCCATGGATTGCGATCATTGATAAGTTTCAGCATTGGGTATACGAAAATCCATCACATACCAATGAAGAAAGGATTGCAAAATGGGTAGCAATACAAAATGAATTTAGTTCTCCCGTAATAGATTTCTCCGGACTGGAGGAATACAGGAAGTATAACTGGCAGCGGCAACTGCACCTTTTTGAAGTGCCATTTTATTATATTGAGTATGGCATTGCACAAATAGGAGCTATCGGGTTGTGGAAACAGTACGAGGAAAATCCGGCAAAAGCGTTGGACAATTATATTAATGCTCTTCATTTTGGTGGCACCAAAACACTTCCTGAACTTTTTAAAGCCGCTGGCCTGGAATTTAATTTTTCACCTGAACATATTAAAGAATTAATGATTTTCATTGATAAGGAGTTGAGGGCGTTAATAAAAAACTAATAAAATACCCTTAAAGTGGTATTGGCTTTTTTCGGAAATATGAATAGGGTACATTACTTTTGAAATGAAAATCAGAATAATGTAAACTGCTGCTTAAAATAATTTCGCAGTAGTTATTAAAATAGCTACTAATCAGAGCCTTAACCTAAAGTCCCGGTGTTTCCACATCGGGGCTTTGTTATTATATGCAATTCCGTTCGGTGCAAACCTTAATAGAAATTCAAAGCCAGGCATTGTTTAAATAATGCCTGGCTGCAATGTCTAAATTCTGAATATTTATTTGCAATCAGTACAGGTACCGTTTATCACTACTTCTACAGTGGTTGATAAATAACCAGGAGGTAAGGCTACTTCCGGCACATTTACATTGTCCAGACAGGTTGTTTTGCCACATTTTTTACATACAAAATGTACATGATGATCGTGGTGATGGCCTTCTGTGCAATTGTCTTTGCAGAGCGCATAGCGAATCATGCTGTCTGCGGTAGGGATGGTGTGAATGATACCTTTTTCAACAAAAGTTTGTAATGTGCGGTAAACGGTGACCCGGTCAAATTTTTCTCCGGCTTTTTTCTCAATATCGCCATGTGCCAGGGCGCCGGAGTTTTTAAAGAAAAGGGCTAAAATTTTTTTTCGGCTTTCTGTAATGCTCAGGTGATTGCGCTTCAGGAGTTCTTCTGCCTGTGTGTCCATGTTTAAGGTCGTTTAGTGTAAGTTTCAATCTAATTTAAGATTATTCCTGAAATCGTGAAAATTCTTGTAAAAAATATCTTTAGTCTTCTTTCAATAGCTTTTCAATATCAGTTATCATTTCGGCTACTTCACTTTGTTTAAGACCATCGTATATTTTTTTTACTTCACCTTTCTTGTTTACCAAAGCAAAGAACTGTGTATGCAAAAAATCATCTTCAATACTGGTGAGATTGTTTTTGGGGTCATCAATTTTATAACTTATCCTGGCCTGGTTATAGAGGCTGTCTTTTCTGCCGGTAAGGAATACCCATCGCTTAGTTGAAACCTGCATTGAATCTGAGTAACGTTTTAAGCGGGCAACAGAGTCTGTTGCAGGGTCACAGGTATGCGAGAGAATAAGGAAATTATCTTCGTTTTTAAATTTTTCATACACCTTCCGCATATTATTGTTGAGCCTTGGACAAATGCCGCGGCAGGTTGTAAAGAAATATTCAGCTACATATACTTTCCCATTTACATCTTTATCAGAAAAAGCTTTGCCATCCTGTGTAGTAAAAACAAATGGCT
>JAEUVI010000339.1 GCA_016787105.1 Chitinophagaceae bacterium
TGTTTTCTTTGTCGTACTTCCTGTTGATGGATCAAGCCATGCGGTAATGCCATAGCCATTGTTATACTCCATTGCTTTCAATGCTGACTTGTCGTAGTCTGTTGCATTTGCAGGAATCATGTTATATACTTTATCCTGGCCGCTTTCAGACATAAAGCCATTAGGCTCTTTGTTAGCATCAAATCCGTAAAACTTCAGCTCATTTTCTGAAAGCGATTGAATAAATTCTCTTGTAATTCCCGCACGCTGCATGGCCGCTTTATTCACCCATGATGTATGCCCGTCTGAACCTCTCAGCCATACAGGCTGCTGTATAAATTCCCCGGTATTGAATGCCTGTTGTATTTCATCAAGCTTCGACCAGATCCCGATATTGACTCCATCAATAACGAGAAAATCTCCCATCATTCCTTGTTTGTTATTCTTTACCAACAAGACATATTGAGCCAATTCATCCACAGTTGCGGCTTCATCAAAAAGGTTTGCACGTAATAAACCATCACCACCATCTATGGCATGTGTATGACTATCGATCATCCCCGGCATTATGAAGCCGCCGTGCATGTCAATTAATACTACTTGTTTTGAAGCTTGCTTTTTTACTTCTTCGAGGTTGCCCACGGCAATTATTTTTTTGCCGCGAATCAGTACCGCCTCAGCAAAAGGTTGAGTCCTGTTTGCTGTAAAAATTTTCGCATTATATACTATTTTCTCTGGTGCACTTAACGAAGCATCCGATTGCGCACCAGCGAGGAAACTAGTAAAATACGTTAGCAGTAATGGCAATAAAAAGCGAAGGTTCATGAAAGTAGTTTTTCAATTTAAAGGGTACTTAAAAATAGTAAATTGAAGCGACCCATTCTTTTATTTTATCTTCGCCTTCCTATCATTTTTTTACCATTAAAACTTGAGTTGTGAACAGGATTGACAGATTAATGGGAATTCTTACTCAATTGCAGTCAAAGAAATTTGTACCGGCCGAGCGTATTGCTGAAAAATTTTCAATCAGTATACGCACAGTGTACAGGGATGTAAAAGCATTGACAGAAATCGGTGTTCCTGTTAGTTTCGAAAACGGGAGAGGTTATTTTATCGTACAGGGATATTTTCTGCCGCCGGTCTCTTTTACCAATGAAGAAGCGAATGCGTTGATACTGATGGGAGCCGTATCGCAGCGCTTTGGTGATGGTTCTATCCGCAAACATTATGAAAGCGCGTTGAGCAAAGTAACTTCTGTAATGAGAAGCCCGGAAAAAGATAAAGCCGAACAATTACAGGATCAGATAAAGATGATGCTGCCGAAAGAAGGATGTCCTTCATCTTATGTAAGTGATAATAATTTCGAATACCTTTCGTCGTTACAAAATGCAATTTCATCGCAAACAATACTAGAACTGCACTACCAGAATAACAGCGAAGAAGTGAGCAGGCGCTCTGTTGAAGCAATCGGCCTTATATTTTATGCTTTCAACTGGCACCTGATTGCGTGGTGCCATATGCGGAATGATTATCGTGATTTCCGCGTATCTCGCATATTAAAAATGCATAACACCCAGGAGCCATTCCGCAAGAAAGATCACATCAATGTAAATGATTACATGAAGGCGATACCGGTTAATTATTAAGTTTGTTGCAAGTAATAAGAGTTAGCACCGGATAATTTTATACGGCCGCTTTCTTTGGTTCTTTCAATAAGAAAGCGCCATTATAATTTCTTTTTTTACTCTTCAGGTATTTATCATAAATCACCTGGCCCATTGTTTTTCCATACACCTTACTTTCTACCCATGAAATGACATCAAGATAAGCGAAGGCCCGCATTTCAAAACGGTCGCCCTCCAGGTGTTTGATTTTATCAAGAAACTTTTCAAGCTCCGGTTTCAATAATCTTGGTGATACATCGAATGAATTGCGTAGAAATGCAAACATTTCCTCTTCTACCACTGTCAGGTTTTTCATTTTCGCCATGAAGCGGTATACTGATTTAATCAATGATTCTATTATTTCATAATTGCCCAGTTCATAGTGTGCCATCAGGTGCAATAGCCGTGCATAGCATTGTAAATCTATTCTCAAATCTACCGGGCCATTAATAATCCGCTGCAGGTAATCAATAGAGGTATCATATTCGCCCGCTCCAAAATAAAGGCTCGCGATTTTATAATTAAATACAAGAATACGGTGCCTGTCTACAAACAAGTCATATTCTTCCAGCTTCTGTTCTATTTCGGCAACCAGTTTCAAGCCCTCATCAAATGTACCTTGCATGAGGTGCTGGTTGATCTTGGCACTATTGATATAAATAAAAGTATGTGCACGGAAATTATCATGATCGTTCGCCGCCGGTGTTTTTGAAAATGCTTCAAACTGTTTCAGCACGATATCAAACTTCTGGTAATTGCGTAAATCAAAAAGCGAATTAAGCAGGTTGTGTATTCCTTTTATATAATGTCCTGTTTCAATTGCCACCATAAAAGGCTGCTCATCGTAAAGGTTCATCCACTTTTGGCTATAGCGGTAATACATCAGGAAATCCTGGCGGATAAACCCATACCAGCAATAACTTTGATAGAGATATAACTTCTCATAAAACCCATTGATGGCATTTACATCCGCAGGCAGGTAATTTTTGAAAAATGATTTTATATCTTTTTCATCCAATTCATTGCGGGCATGCCCGTGCAATACATACCAGCGATATAAAAGCAGGGCAAGATTGGAAAGACGTGTTACCCGGTTAATATGTTCGCTGTTATCCAACGCTTCCCTGGCAAGTTCTTCTGTTTTTTCCGTCGTACTGCGGGTAATGTGTAATGTTTCTATTTTCTTTTCCAGCGAAAGAATCTGTACCAGTGTATTGAATTTCTGGTTGGCCTTTGCCAGTTCCTTTGCTTTTTCCAGTATGCGAAGGCTCTGAATCTTTAATCCTTTATTATATAATATGCGTGCATTGTCTACGTGTTCACTCAATTGCAAATCAACATTTTCATGTGTTTTCAATAAGCGAAGGCTTGCTAAAAGCTGTTTATAAAGATGGTTTTTCAGATTGGCCAGCTGGGTCTTGGTTATTTCCGGCATCTTTTTCAGCAAAAGGCGCTCGTCATACTCCTCCATTTTGTCCAGGGCGTCATAAAGCTGTATGATTTTGAGGTCTTCTTTGGCAGAACTGCGTTTGATATACAGCTTAAAGTGCCGTTTTTCAGACTTTTCGAGAGAATGTATTAGCTGGAATAAGGTATCTGTAAATCTGTTGGCCATCATTGCAAAAATACCCTGAAACTCAATATGGGCAAGGGTTTTGATTTTTTTTTACCCTTTTGCGATAATAAAAAAGCGAATAAGATGTTTTGTGACAGGCTTATTCACTTACTATTTTTGCAACAGCATTTGAGTAAAACAGGTAAGTGAATAAGGCAAGCAATCGTTAAAGCAATTCGTCAGAGGCTCAAATGAAAAGTAGCAAAGGCTACTAAGAAAGAAAATTCAACATTTTTTCATATGGCAAGCAATCGTTAGAGGTCAGCTGTTTCTACAGTGGACCTTTTTTATTGCCTGCTAAGATATGGGGAAATATGATTCCTGTTAATTTTTATTTATTTTTTTTCGATTTTTCTTTAGCATTTTTTACTCTCCCTATAAAATTTATCCTTACAGCTGGCAATTACATTTAATGAACATCATATTTATTGATCACCGATAACGGGGATTTATTAAGTTAGTAAACTTAGTTGTCTATTTTATGCTAATTTTGTTCCGCATTAGAAACTCCAAGAACTAAAGATGGATTTTACTGTTGTATTATCCGTTTCCACTGATTCATACTCCTTGCCATAAGAAAGCTGATTGATATTATTGCTTATGTTTATTAATTCTTTTTCATCCGGGGCCGGAAAAAAGGCTTCCTCATTAATCGGTTTATTAATCATTTTATTTTCTGCTACCGGTTATTCGCAGCAGCCCGATAGTCTTTTGCAGAATGCGACACTGCAGAATGTAGTACAGTATGCATTGAAACGGCAGCCTCTTATACAGCAGTCCCTGGCTGATGAAGCTATTACTGATTTGCAGATAAAATCAAAATTAGCTGATTGGTATCCACAGGTAAATTTCAATTATTTATACCAGCACAACTTTGAAGTGCAGACAAATATAATTGCCGGTAATCCTGTGCGCCTCGGCGTTAATAATACTTCTGCCTTACAGTTTACTGCTACACAAACTATTTTTAACAGGGATGTATTACTGGCCAACCGTACAAAAGGTGAAGTGAAACTGCAATCAAAGCAACAAACAGCCGCAAATAAAATTGACATCACAGTAAATGTATCAAAAGCGTTTTATGATGTACTCGCTACCGAGCAACAGATAAAAGTAGCGAATGAAAATATTACCAGGCTTGAAAAAAGTCTTAAGGATGCGAAAGCGCTGTATGATGCGGGTGTTGTAGATAAAACGGATTATAAGCGGGCAACTATCGCACTGAACAATGCAAAAGCCTCAAAGAAAACAAATGAAGAAGTGCTGCGTGCAAAACAGGAATACCTGAAAGCGCTGATGAACTATCCTGAAGCTGCTAACCTCGATATTGTATACGACAGCGCTGCACTTGAGCAGGAAGCAGTACTCGATACACTACAGGGCATTGATTATGCAAAGCGAATAGAATACCAGCAGCTAGAAACACAACGAAAACTACTGGAAGCAAACCTGCAGTATAATAAATGGAGTTTTCTTCCATCGCTGAACGCAAATGGTGCATATAATTTTAACTACCTTAATAATGAGTTCAGCAAACTATACAGTCAGTCATTCCCCAATTCCTATGCTGGCCTCACACTGTCATTCCCTATTTTCCAGGGAGGAAAACGAAAGTATAATATCAAACAGGCTGAGTGGGAATTACGCAGAACAGATTTGGGCATTATTGGCTTAAAAAATTTGATCAATTCGGAATACAATAGTGCATTGGCAAATTATAAAGCAAACTTAACTAGTTATTACGCTGTAAAAGAAAATGTGCAACTGGCGCAGGAAGTGTACGATGTAATCGATCTGCAATATCGCTCCGGGGTGAAAACATACCTGGAAGTAATAACTGCAGAAACAGATTTGCGGACAGCGCAGATAAATTATTTCAATGCTTTATACAATGTACTCAGTAGTAAAATAGATGTGCAGAAAAGCCAGGGAGAAATAAACCCCTAACCCGTGAAGGGAAATAAGGTAACAGAATCGTTGATATTGAAAATTTGAATTTTATAAATATGTTATTCAGGAAAATGAAATTCCATGTTGCTATCGTATTACCACTGGTACTTGCTGCCTGCGGTGCAAAGCAACAACAACAGCAACAAGGCCCGCCACCTGCCGTACCGGTAACAGTGGAAGAAGTAAAAACTACCCAGGCCACTTATTATGATGAATATCCCGGTACTGTTGTGTCGCTCAACCAGACAGAATTACGTGCGCAGGTAACGGGTTACATTACCGGCATTTATTTTAAAGACGGTGATAAGGTAAAGAAAGGTCAACGGTTGT
>JAEUVI010000410.1 GCA_016787105.1 Chitinophagaceae bacterium
AAAATGTAACCGAAAAGAAAAATTACATGAACACCATAAAAAATGCAAAAATTTCAAGCGAAAAAAATAGATGAAAGAAGAATGGGGATAGGTTTTTTATAAATCTTTTTACCAGCCAAATAAGTCAACCAGGCCTTTTAGGGTTACAATTACTCCCAGGGAAGTAAGGCCGTACATTACCCATCTTATGTTACCGCCATAGTTGAAAAGTAAAAAAGTGATCAGGCAGCTCGCTACTAACAGGAATACGCCAACGCCGCAAAAAATAAAGCCTGCCTGGCGTTTCCGATCCATCCGCATTGCTTTCAGCTTTTCGATGGTTTCGGTGATTACGTTCTCGGCGGCTCCATTATCGCGGAGCTTTAGCATAATATCTTCGAAATTATGCCCACGCTTTTGAAGGCTGTCGGCAAGAAGTAATAAGTCGTTGGACTGAAGGGGTTGCATAACGGCAAGCTTTAGTACAAGTTAAACTTTTTTTGTTTTCTTTTCAAGATATAGCTGTTCAGAATAAATTTTGGTTTCATTTTTCGGTTGCTATTATTTATCATTGCCGGATAATGCGCCAGGTTGTTTATTTATCATTTGAAACTCTTTACACGGTGACAAAGTCGGATTGTCCTGAGATTTGATTGGATAAAATACCTGCGTGTTAAGAAAAATATTTTACTATTCTGACCGAATAAATCAAATTGCCAGATTATGCAGGAGCAATTGCCTTTTATGTTAGCCCTGGTGGCTGCTATTGTTTTGATTGAAATGCTTGCAACCAAATTGCGGGTTGCGTATCCTGTGCTGTTGGTAGTGGCTGGTTTATTAATCAGTTTTGTTCCGGGCTTGCCAAAAGTGAAGGCAGATCCTGAAATGATTTTCTTTATTTTTTTACCACCTCTATTGTTTGAAGCCGCCTGGAGTATTTCTTTTAAAGAAATGAAAAAATGGTGGCGTATCATTGGTAGCTTTTCATTCCTTGTCGTGTTTTTTTCTGCATTGTCTGTTGCCGTCGTTGCGAATTATTTTATACCGGGTTTTACGCTGGCACTTGGTTTCCTGCTTGGTGGTATTGTATCACCGCCCGATGCTGTAAGCACGGGTGCAATTATGAGATTTGTAAAAATTCCAAAATCAACATCAGCTATATTGGAAGGAGAGAGCCTGCTCAATGATGCTTCGTCGCTCATTATTTTCAAATTCGCTTTGCTGGCCGTGGGTACCGGCCAGTTTATTTTGCAGGATGCATTGATCAACTTTTCGTGGATGGTAGCCGGGGGCATTGCAGTCGGGTTAATTTGTGGCTGGATATTCATGCAGGCGCATAAGATTTTACCAACCACTGCGGCTTCTGATATTGCTTTTACGCTCATTGAACCCTATTTTTTATACTGGATAGCAGAACACTTGCATAGCTCAGGAGTATTGGCAGTAGTGTCGGGTGGCTTATTCCTGGCCAACAGGAGGCTTACTTTTTTATCGAGCGCAAGCCGTATTAGCGGATACAATTTCTGGGATGCATTTATTTTTATCCTGAACGGAATTGTGTTTATGCTTATTGGCCTGGAACTTCCGGAAGTGGTGGATGGTCTTCGTGCCAATGGAATACCGCTAGGCACTGCCATTTATTATGGAGTATTGGTAACCGCTGTTCTAATAGCAGCGAGGATTGTCAGCTCGTATGCGGCTCTTTTGGCAACGCTTGTTTTCAGGCCTGGTGTAGCGCCAAGTGTAAATAACCGCAGAAGGATGTGGCGGGTACCATTGCTACTCGGATGGACAGGCATGCGGGGCGTTGTTTCACTGGCTGCTGCTTTAGCTATTCCTGTCGTATTGCAGGAAAGCGGCCAGCCATTTCCACGTCGAAACCTGATCCTGTTTATTACATTTCTGGTTATACTACTTACATTATTGATACAAGGCCTTACACTTCCTTATTTTATTAAACGCTCAAAACTTTTTGAATTCAGCGGTGATATGCCTGAAGATGAGGCTAAATTGAAAGTACGAAATGAACTGGCAGTTCATACCTTACGTTTGCTAAAAGCAAAACATGAAAAAGGAGAATACAAAGATTCCCATCTTCAACGAATGATAGATCAATGGGAGCATAAACTCAGTCAGCCGGAGAGCATGAAGATGAGTGAAGAGACTAAACTAAACTACCTGGAGCTGTTAGAAAATCAAAGACAATTTTTAGCAGAATTGAATAAAGATCCTCAACTGGATGAAGAAATTATCCGCTGGCAAACCTACCAGATTGACCTGGAAGAAGAGCGGGTAAAGTTATTGTGATACAAGAGTACTAAGTTAGAATTGAGGAAGAAAAAATTTTATTGCATCTGAATTCATGAAGTGAATGAACTGTTATTATCCCGTATAAACAGGATGGAGATAGTCCGATTCAAAACTGTATGTACATTACTTTTGGAATAGTAAAGCATAATATAATTATGCCTATTATAATTAATTATAATAGAAAAATTCCTCTGGTTATTTTAGCCTTTCCAGCCGGCCCCTTCTTTTTACTATATTTTTATAATCCCACTGAATATCTCTTGATTTTTTTAACCAACGGGTCAGGTCTTTTATATTGACGTGTTCAGGCTCAGTGTAAAAAATAGAAGCGTCTTTAAATTTTTTTCCTACCACATTGAGTTTATCTTCTTCAAAATCTGCGCCACTCCAAAACATCAGGCGAAGGCCTGCTTTTTGTTTGCTGTAACCAGCAATTGGATTACCTTCTAAAAACCAAACCGGGTGTGCATGCCAGATTTTATTTTCTGCTTCAGGCAATACCTTGACAATAGTTTGTGCAAGCAGGTCGCAAATTGTTTTATCTTTTGAAGCCTGTTTGTTATTGTAAGCTTGTATGTCTTTGCTGATTTTCATTTATACTGAAATTTACAGTTAAAGAGATATGTCTTGCCTGACGAATTTAAAAACTTTTTGATTGGGGTTAGTATATTTCGTCTCATTTATTGACTTTTATCCTATGTCAATCCGCTTTTATTGCATCCAATCTCAGCGCTGGTTTTGCGCTGAAGCATCTTTGCTCCATGCATTATACATATTGCGTAAGTCAGCAGCCTTAAAAAATATTTTCCGTTTATTTTGAATGTAGTTTATTTGGATAGTTTTCCTTTGTGTTTCAGTTTCTATAAGGATAATGAACAGTGTAAAAGCAAAAACATTCTGTGGTCAATGACTCAATTTTTATTTTATGAGTATATCCGGCAAGGTTAACGATTTTTATTACGAAGCAAAGGAGAATAAATGGTATCGTTATTTTGCTGTTTTCTGTCGCATTACACTGGCAGCGGCATTTATAATATCAGGCATTGTGAAAATAAAAGGGGAGCGGTTTGCAGCCGGCTTACCTGTTAACAATCCGATAGGCCATTATTTTGAAGCCTTGTATTACACCGAATACTATTATACATTTCTCGGAATTTCGCAGGTGATAATTGCGCTTTTATTGCTCATTCCGAGAACAGCTTTTTTCGGGGCACTTCTGTATTTCCCTGTCATTCTGAATATTGTTGTATTGGCGCATGCGATGCGGTTTGAAGGTACCCGTGTCACAACATTCATGCTGCTGGCCAATATCTATTTATTAGGATGGGACTTTGACCGTATAAAATATATTCTATTCACCAAACCGGCTAAGCACAATACTCAACCGGTAAAGGAAAAGCGGATACGCAATAAATTTCCGTTCCTGTTTTTCGGGAGTGTTGTAGCGATGATGGCTGCAGTAATAATTATAAATCTATACATGTATGACATCCGGCCGGGTAACGCTCAAGATGAATGTATCAACGGATGTCCGGGAAATGATGATCCCAAGGCCTGTGCGGAATTTTGTGATTGTATTTATAACAAGGGTAAACCGCTACGGGAGTGCCTCGCACAGTATCATAAGACAAAGGCTGCAAATAAATAGAATTTCAATTATACATATGTCGAAGTATAGCATGGCGTATGAAGTCAGCTATCGGGTTTTAATGCAACCTGGGTTATGTGGGTTTGGATGCAAACAAATAATTGAAAAAATTGAA
>JAEUVI010000483.1 GCA_016787105.1 Chitinophagaceae bacterium
ATGGCCGAACGCCAATGCAGTGGGATAGTACTGCCAATGCGGGTTTTACAACAGGCACTCCGTGGATCAGCACAAACTCCAATTATAAAAATATCAATGCTGCAGCATCGGAACAAGATCCTGCCAGTTGTCTGAATTACTTTCGGAAAATGATAGCCCTGCGTAAAAGCAATGAAATTTTTGTATATGGCAAATACACATTGCTTGATAAAAATAATACCGACGTATACGCTTATACAAGAGAATTAAATGGAAAGAAATTTTTGGTTCTTTTGAATTTTAAAAACAAGGCCGCCACTGTAAATAGCGGAATTGACTTAAGTAAATCAAGAATTTTAATCAGTAATTATAAAAATGCTTCAGTTAACGGAACTTTGCAACCATACGAAGCAACAATATTCGAAGTCTTATGAAAAAAATACTCTGCATCGGCGAAGCTTTAATAGACATGATTTGTACTGATAAAGGAAAGCCATTATCAGAAGGACAAAATTTTTTAAAAAAACCCGGAGGCGCGCCTACCAATGTTGCTGCAGCTATTGCGGCTTTAGGTGGTTCTGTAGAACTGGCTGCTAAAGTAGGTGCCGATCCATTTGGTAAACATTTGATTGATGTGATGCAATCATTCGGTGTATCCACCAAGTGGATGCTTCAGGATGAAACCTCCTTTACCACATTCGCATTTGTGTCACTGATGGAAAACGGTGAACGTGATTTTTATTTCAACAGGGGCGCAGATGGACAATTGAACAGGCAGGAAGTAGAGAATATTGATTTAACCGAGTTCTCCATTATTCATTTTGGTTCAGCTACCGGCTTTTTACCAGGTCCTTTGCAAACCGCTTACCAGAGCCTGATGCAAAAAGCCTTGTTGAATAATATTTTTATAAGCTTCGATCCTAATTATCGCCATCTTTTATTCAGAAATGAAGCGCAGAGCTTTATCGATCAATCATGGAATTTTCTTGAACATTGTCATTTTTATAAAGTTAGCGATGAGGAAGCAATGCTGATTACCGGCGCGGTTACACTTAATGACGCTGTAAAAATTTTATTAAAAAAAACAAAAGCTGTCTTCGCCATTACTCTTGGAAAAGAAGGAACTCTTCTTGGTATGAATGGTAAAACGACAATTATACCAAGCATTAAAATAAAACCGGTAGATACAACCGGTGCCGGAGATGCTTTTGTGGGAGCAGTATTGTACCAACTCAGCAATTATGATTTTGACAAAATGAAAACATTGCCGGAAGACTATTGGAATGATATAATCACAAATGCCAATAAAGCCGGCGCACGTACCTGTGAGTACCTTGGCGCCATGGAAGCTTTTAAACACCTGAGCAACGATATTTTTAAATAATCACTACTTGTATAACCACCGCTTACATCAGCAAATCAACAATACGCTAAAAAGTGAAGGCATTGACATTGCCGAAGCTGATAATCTTTTTTATACCCGGTTTATTGCCAATGCTCCTGCTATTGCCTCATTGGCAAAAGAAATATACGGTCAACAGAACGGGTATGAAAACTTTTTGTCACAATTGGTATCAATAATTACCAAAGCTCATATCAATCGATCAGAAAGTTTAAAACAACGCGACTTTGAAAAGGAACAACAAGATCACTGGTTTTTAAGTAATGGAATAACCGGAATGAGTTTGTATGTAGATCGCTTTTGCGGTAACCTGCAAAATCTTGTGGATAAACTGGATTATTTCAAAACCCTTGGTGTGAATTTTCTGCACCTGATGCCCGTGTTTGAAAGCCCGGAAGGAGAAAGCGACGGAGGATATGCTGTTTCAGATTTCAGGAAAGTGGATGATCGATTCGGCAAGCTGGAAGATTTAAAAAATCTTCAGCAAAAAATGCAGCAGGAAAATATGTACCTGATGGTAGATATTGTACTCAATCACACCTCTCACCATCACGAATGGGCGAAAAAGGCAAAAGAAGGCAGTAATAAATATCAGGATTATTTTTATACTTATCCTGACAGGGTTGTTCCGGATGAATTTGAAAAGTCAATGCCGGAGATATTTCCTGAAAGTGCTCCAGGAAATTTCACATTTATCCCTGAAATGAACAAATGGGTGATGACGGTTTTTCACCGGTATCAATGGGATTTGAATTATACAAATCCTGGTGTTTTCCTCGAAATGATTGATACAATTTTCTTTTATGCAAACCTCGGCGTAGATATTCTCCGGATTGATGCCCCTGCATTTATCTGGAAAAAAACGGGAACAAGCTGTCAGAATTTACCAGAAGCACACACACTACTCCGCCTCATCAAACAATGTGTACATGTAGCTGCGCCAGGCATGGCATTACTTGGCGAAGCAATTGTAGCGCCAAAGGAAATCATGAAATATTTTGGCACAGGATTGTACAGTGCCCGCGAATGTGATGTCGCCTACAATGCAACACATATGGCATTGCAATGGGATGCCCTTGCTACTGGTGATACACGTGTGATGCTCGCAGCCCAGCATGAAATTTTGCAAAAACCATATGGTACAACCTGGATAAACTATACCAGGTGTCATGACGACATTGGGCTGGGTTATGAAGATTACATGATACAGCACGCAGGTTACAATCCATTTGAACATAGAAAATTTTTAAAAGAATACTATTCCGGGGAATATCCGGGCACAGCTGCCTGTGGCGCTTTGTTTTCTGTGAACCCAAAAACAAACGATGCACGTATCAGCGGGTCGCTTGCATCCTTATGTGGCTTGGAAAAAGCGATTGAAAAAAATGACTCTATTGCTGTTGATATTTCTATCCGGAAAATATTGCTGATGCAGGCGCATACCTTTTTCCTGGGTGGAGTGCCAATGATTTTTTATGGAGACGAAGCTGGCTATACCAACGATTATTCTTACCTACAGGATGCAGGCAAAAGTTATGATAACCGATGGATGCACAGGCCGGTTATTGATTGGAATAAAAATAAGCGAATTGAAACTGCCGGTACAATTGAAAATAAAATATTCGCTGGCACTCAAAAACTAATCAGCATCCGTAATAAAATCGCTGCTTTTGCTGATCATAAAAACATTACCTGGCTTACTCCACATAATATTCATGTCGCTGGTTATTTAAGAACCGATGAAGATCAGAAAATATATTGCCTATTTAACTTCAGTAATCAACCAGCATTCATTACCTGGTACATCTTTAAAGAACATGGGCCTGCTGCAACAAAATTGTATGATCACTGGCAGGAAAAGGAATATACCATTGGCAATGATTATGATTATCTTATCATTGAACCATATGATTTCTGTATTCTTGAGGAATTAAAATAATACTGATGGCTCTTTTATAGCTAATACTTCAGGAATATCAGCTTATCATTGTTTCGAGCTATTATGAGGCAAGATTGATTCGCAATGTGTATTGACTGTATATCTTTTATTTCACCATGAATCAATAGCTCGTCGGGGTAAGTCACTGGCGTTGTAAAAATGCCTTTACCATTGCCCCAGCCAACAGCAAATGACATAGCATCGTACCTGCCCTCGAAAGGAATAACACCATAAAAATTACCACCGCCTGCAATGTCTTTGTTTCCGTCATGGTTGAAATCATCCGCATAAAATGAAAATAGTGGTTGCCATTGAAACTCTGCGGGTAATTGATTAACTGTAAATTTTCCCTTTCCATCATTTATCAGCGCTACTGACGCCATTGTAGCTGCTTCGAAAAGTCTTGCATCATTTAGTTTATTTCCAAAAATCTGCTCTACTGTTTTTCCTGCTACAA
>JAEUVI010000496.1 GCA_016787105.1 Chitinophagaceae bacterium
AATCCGGAGCCGATAAAACGATTCCGTATTTAAAAGGCGTTTTCACTTCTTCGTATACCTTTTCCATTTCTTTGATGGTTACTTCTGTTAAGTGATTTTTTTTCACTTGTGCATTTGCGCTTAGTGAAGTAATTGCAAGCAGGAAAAAGACAAGTCTCAACATTTGAATTATATAATTTTATAAGTGAAAAATTAATGAAGATGGAAGATACAGCACCACAAAGAAATGGCGATAAATGACAGCGTCCATTTTGCATTTGGAGAAGGAATATTTAATAATAAAAGTTTAGTTATGCAGAGAGTGCCCGCATCAGCACCACCGAACCAGATAAAATCATACTTTTAAGAAAGCCTTTTAATCAAAATTTGTTTAACCCAAACGATAAAAAGAAAGCAATATGAAAAATTCACGTCGGCATTTTCTCAAACAAACGGCAATAGCAGGCGCTGGTGTTTTTATTGCAAAAACCGGTTGGTCAGCTCAAAGTTATAGGAGAATTATTGGAGCCAATGACAGGGTGAGAGTAGGTGTTGTTGGATTTTCTGATCGTCATCGCAGCTCGCATATACCTTGCTTTATGAACCACTACAAGGAGCTGAATTTTGATGTAGTTGCTGTTTCTGATATATGGAAATTGCGCCGGGAGCAAGGTGCTGCTACCTGGAAAGAAAAGATGGGACATGATATAACAGCCTGCCGCAATAACGAAGAGCTGTATGATAAAAAATTAGCTGATGCAGTATTTATCAGTACTGCGGATTTTCAACATGCCCTGCATACAGCGGAAGCTGTTAAAGCGGGATGTGATGCATATGTTGAAAAACCATTTGCTGAATCAATGGCCGATGCCCGTGTTGCATTGAAAGCAGTAAAGGAGTCCGGCAAGATTGTGCAAATAGGTTCTCAACGAAGAAGCGGAGCTAATTATCATGCGGCAGATGAATTTATAAAATCAGGAAAGTTTGGTGATATAAAAATGGTGGAGCTGACATGGAACGTAAACCAGCCAGGCCGCTGGCGCCGGACGTCTGTGGTTCCATTGCTGAAAGAAGAAGATACGGACTGGAAACGCTACCTGATGAACCGGCCATATGAAGCATTTGATCCAAGAAAATACCTGGAGTTCCGTTTGTTCTGGCCTTATTCATCTGGTTTGCCGGGACAATGGATGAGTCACCAGATAGATACTGTACATTGGTTCAGCGGACTTAGTCATCCAAGAAGTGTGGTTGCTAACGGCGGCATATACATGTGGAAAGACGGGCGCAAAAACTGGGATACTATCACGGCTGTATTTGATTATGGTCCTGCAGACGATCTTTCATCCGGCTTCCAGGTTACGTTTGCATCGCGTATGGATAATGGAGTAGAGGATCCTAAAGAAATTTATTATTCAAATGGAGGAGAGTTAAACCTTGATACAAATAAAGTATCTCCAAGAGGAGGGTTAACAAAAGGGCATGCAGACGATATGAATATGCAACCAAATCTTTTACCAGAACTTGATCTTTCTAATGCTGCAAAAGTAGTTGCATCTGCCAACACAGGCGGTGACCAGCTAACGTCGAACCATGTACGCAACTGGATGGAATGTGTACGTAGCAGGAAACAACCGAATGCTCCTGTAGAAGCTGGGTATAGTCACTCTATCGCAAATATTATGACAACTGCTGCAGCGCATACCGGCGGTAAAGCAACATTTGATGAAAAAACACAGCAGGTGATGGTAAATGGAAAAGTATTTGCCTGAAAGGCGGTTTATTAATCTGGGAAACACTATTGGTAATGGTATCATTGTGTTTAGTTTTTCATTCAACTGAGAATTTATGAAGTATTATATAAAATTTCTTCCGATGTTTTTTATTACCGGAATTTCCTTTGCTCAAAAGCCACAAATGATAAAGCTGGTAAGGCATTCAAATAACCAGGTAGACATTCTTGCCAATAACAAGCCATTTACCAGTTTCATTTATCCTGATTCACTGGAAAAGCCGGTGTTGTATCCTATTTACGCTGCAGATGGCGAACTAATCACAAGAGGTTATCCGCTTGCCCCAAGACCACAGGAACCTGTTGATCATCCGCATCACATTGGCCTTTGGATGAATTACGAAAGTGTGAACGGCCTGGATTTCTGGAACAATTCATCTGCAATAGCACCGGATAAAAAACCAAAATATGGCTGGATAAAAACGACAAGCATTGGTGAGATAAAAAGCGGCCCGGTAGGTACATTGGCATATTCTGCAAAATGGCAGGATATCAATAAAAATACTTTGCTTGATGAGCAAACAACTTTTCATTTTTCAGCGAAAGGTAATGTTCGCATCATAGACAGAACGACAACATTAACTGCCGTGCAGGATGTTAAAATGCCTGATATCAAAGATGGCTTTTTAGGTTTACGGGTAGCACATGAATTGGAATTGCCTTCAAAGGAGGATAGAGAATTCACCGATGACAAAGGGAATATTACAACAGTGAAAGCTTCTGATGATGCATTGGTATCTGGTAACTATATCACCAGCGAAGGGCTTACCGGTGATGCGGCCTGGGGTACTAGAGGGAAATGGTGTATGCTTTATGGAAAAAAAGGAAATGATACTATCAGCATTGCCATTCTTGATCATCCTAAAAATATTGGCTATCCTACCTACTGGCATGCGAGAGGATATGGATTGTTTGCTGCAAATCCGTTGGGTCAGAAAATATTCAGTAATGGAAAAGACGTGTTGAACTATTCATTAAATAAAGGAGAAGCGGTTACATTTCGCTTTCGTGTAGTTATCAATTCAGCAAAGCAGCGATTATCAAATGCTTTGATAGAATCAATAATGAAGGAATTTGAAAAACTATAAACGGCTTTTAGTAAACTTTCGATTATTAAATCTCGTAAATTATCTATCCTAAGTATCGCATATTTGGGTAGTGATTATTGTTGCAAACGGAAATAAAAATAGCTTTCTTTGATGCAGAAGCCGTTGCACTATGAAAGCTAAAAACACCTTTTTATTGTTAATTGTAGTTACTCTTGTATTATCTGCATGTCACCGTGCATTCACTCCGTATGATGCGGCTAATAATCCGCCGAAGCGTTGCAGAAACCTTAATTAAATTCTGAAAATTTTTATTTAAATGTAAAAGCCCGGTTGTTGTATGTAGCAGCCGGGCTTTTTATTGCAATAGAAACATTGCTTATGAATTGCCAAACAAGTTACTCACTGCGCCTTCAAACATCGGAAATTTTTCAACGATGTAATTCTTGATAGATTCAATCGCTTTTGCTGCCTGCTCATCAGTAAGACCAGCTTCTGCTTTCAATTTGTCTATTAATTCCTGCATAGTTTTTATTTTAAAAATGAAGATTGAAATTAATAAATTAAAAACGCCGGAATAATTCCCGGCGTTACTATTTTAATAATAAATATTGATTAAGCTACTTTCAGCAGACTTAGCTTGCTCTTATCAAACTTACGTTTTGCATACTCCAGCGTAAGTGTAAACCGTGTTTCTTTTGAAGAAGGTAGTTCAAACATTGCGTCAGTTAATATCCCTTCGCAAATGCTGCGCAATCCCCTTGCACCTAATTTATACTCCACTGCTTTTTCTACCATAAATTCTAATACATCATCTTCAATTTCCAGATGAATGCCTTCCAGTTCAAACAATTTCTTGTACTGTTTCATCAGTGCATTCTTTGGTTCTGTAAGGATAGCCCGTAGTGTTGGGGCATCCAACGGATCCAGGTGGGTAACAACCGGCAAGCGACCCAACAATTCAGGAATCAATCCGAATGATTTCAAATCCTGCGCATTTACATAACGAAGCAGGTTCTTCTTCATGTTCTCCTGCAATTCTTTATCTACGTTAAAACCGATTGTATTTGTCTGTACGCGGCGGGCAATTATTTTATCAACCCCATCAAAAGCGCCACCACATATAAACAGTATATTCTGAGTATTAATCTTTATCAGCTTTTGTTCAGGGTGCTTGCGACCTCCCTGTGGTGGTACCAATACATCCGTACCTTCCAATAATTTCAGCATTCCCTGTTGTACACCTTCACCGCTCACATCCCTTGTAATGGAAGGATTATCGCCTTTACGGGCTATTTTATCTATTTCATCAATGTATACAATACCGCGTTCCGCAGCAGCAACATCATAATTGCACACCTGTAATAAGCGTGTGAGAATGCTTTCCACGTCTTCACCTACATAACCAGCTTCTGTAAATACCGTTGCGTCCACAATAGTAAACGGCACATTAAGCATCCGTGCAATACTTTTTGCCAGTAATGTTTTACCTGTACCCGTTTCGCCAACCATTATCAGGTTGCTTTTTTCTATTTCTACTTCGTTTCCGGAGTTAAATTCACCTGCTTTTTGTTGTAAGCGCTTATAGTGATTATAAACCGCGACTGCCAACACTTTTTTGGCTTCGTCCTGACCAATTACATATTCATCCAGGAAGCGTTTGATTTCAATTGGTTTCTTTACAGTAAGTTTAAAGTTGGAGCTTGTTTTTTCTTCCCGCACCATCAATTCCTGTTCGATTATTTCGCGTGCATGCTCTACACAATTTTCGCAAATATGTCCTTCTTGGCCGGCGATGAGAATTTTTACTTCATCACGGCTACGGCTGCAGAATGAACAATGTAATGGGTTTTTTGCCATGTTTCTTTTTTGATTTTTCGCCTTAGCCTACTTTCTTTATCAACGCGTAAAAATAAAAAACTGCCCGGAAAAGAGCAGTTTTTTATTTTGGTATGGCTAAAAAACGCCTGTTTTTTATTAGTAATCAATTATTTATAGTTTTTCTACAATTGCATCCACGATTCCGTACTCAATAGCTTCTTTGGCATCCATCCAGTAGTCGCGATCGAAGTCTTTTAGAATCTGCTGCATCGTTTTGCCACAATTTTCAGCCAGAATTTTAGCACCTATTTCTTTCACACGCTTTGTTTGTTTGGCCTGTATCTCCAGGTCTGTACTCACCCCTTGTATATGACCTCCTAACGAAGGCTGGTGAATCATGACTTCACCATGCGGGTAAATTAAACGCTTTCCTTTCACGCCACCACTCAATAATATGCTGCCCATGGATGCAGCCAGGCCCATACAGATGGTTGTGACGGGCGATTTCATCATCCGCATGGTATCATAAATAACCATACCACTTGTAACTACACCACCCGGACTATTGATATAGAATTTTATTTCTTTTCCTGGATTATCGTTATCCAGCAAAAGCATTTTAGTAACTACATCCCTAGCAGACTTATCTTCTACCACGCCCCAGAGGTAAACACTCCTGTTATCAAAAAAATATTTTTCAATTTTTTTGCTGAACATCATCAGGTCTGACTTTGGTGCGTCTTCTTTTTCTTCCTCTTCATCATCTGCTCGCCAGTTGTTGTTCAGATATTGCCTGTTAATATACATAATGAGTTTAAAATTTTAAGTTGTACGTTTTAAGGTTTCAGTCAGTGGTTATTCCTCTTTTAATCTCTTAGCTCTCTTTTTTCTGCTTCCTTGGATTTATCAATAACACTTCATCCACAAGGCCATAATCTTTGGCTTCCGTTGCCGTCATCCAATAATCACGATCAAAATCTTTTTCAATCTGTTTCGCTGGTTTACCAGAATGATAATGTACTATCTCGTACAGCTCACCTTTCAACTTGCGTATTTCATTTACGGTTATCTCGATATCACTTGCCTGGCCACCAATAGCACCGCTTGGCTGGTGCATCATGATGCGGGCATGTTTGAGAGCTGCTCTTTTTCCTTTTGTACCAGCACCAAGTAATACACATGCCATAGACGCTGCCATACCGATACAGATAGTTGCTACATCAGGCGATACATATTGCATAGTATCATAAACGCCAAGACCTGAATATACACTGCCACCCGGGCTATTGATATACATATTTATATCGCGGGTCCTGTCGGTAGAGTCAAGGAATAATAATTGCGCTGTTACGATATTCGCTACTTCATCATTGATAGGATAGCCAAGGAAAATGATGCGGTCCATCATCAGGCGGCTGTATACATCCATCACGGCTACATTCATAGGCCTTTCCTCAATGATATTGGGAGTTAAGGCCGTAACCATATGCGAGGCGTAACTATTGAGGGTATTACTGGAAATACCGCGGTGCTTCACCGCATATTTTTCAAATTCCGAATTAAAACTCATGAATTGTAAATTGATAAGTAAAAAGGGTTTAAAGTTGACAAGTAAAAAACAATCAAGGCTTCCAAAGGTTTCCTTATTAACCTTTTACCTTTTCAACTTTTGCTTCTGCTTCTCATCAAATATCCGTCCAAATGCCGTAATTACAAAATCAGTGACAAGCTGGCTTATTTTTTATATTAATTAGCGCAAAAGAAAAAGGGTTGACAGGGAAAAACCTCCCTTTCAACCCTTCAGCAAGTTATCTTGTCAACTCAGATTAATGGTGATGATGCTGGTGCGCCTCTACCATTTTGGTAAATTCTTCCGCACTGATTGCTTTTTCCTCAGGATTTACCTTTGTTTCAGCCCATTCAAATATTTTCTGCGTCTGTATGCGGTTGTATGTTTCTTCCACATACTTGCGATCCTTCATCATTTTTTCTACATAATCATTTACCCATCCCTGCTCTTCCATACCGCCGCTCATGCCCATATAGCCAAATAATTGCTGCTTCGCAAAATTTCTGAGTTCATCAGGCTGTACACTTATTTCATTTTCGCGGATTATTTTATCGGAAATAAGCGTCCATTTCAATTGAT
>JAEUVI010000535.1 GCA_016787105.1 Chitinophagaceae bacterium
ACAATAACAACTTTGGATCCTTTGGGATAGCCAAGTTTTTCAGCGTAAGTGCTATTTGCAGTTTGACTGTAAATGGAATTTGTAACAATAAATAAGCAGCAAGCAAGCAAATGGGTTTTCATCGCAGTATTTTCTTTTAAAATTATCGCATCCTGAATTATTTGGGGAAATATTTTATCGGTGATGCCGGCACAAGAGCATGTATTTGCCATCCTGAAAAAAACCGGAATAATTTTACAACCCGGCAACAGATCCATGAATAAGGCATTTCAACCTTATCCCCATCACAGGGTAAAAGAGATTTTATTATAATTGATTTAGTGAAGAACAGAAATTACAAAAGCTGTGCATTTATACTAATTTCAGTTTATATTGCATAACTATCTAACTTCTTTTAATTCCACACTTATGGGTGATTTACAAATCAAAAAACAGCAAAAGCAGTACGATGCGGTTATTGTGGGTTCTGGTGCCGGCGGCGGTATGGCAGCATATGTACTGGCAAATGCCGGTTTAAAAGTTTGCTTGCTTGAAGCCGGCCCTATGTATGATCCGAAAAAAGATTCATTACAATTAAAAAATGGCTGGGATTCTCCACGTCGTGGCGCCAGTACCAAGTACCGTCCTTTTGGTGACTTTGATGGTTGCTATTGGGGTTGGGAAATAGATGGTGAGCCTTATACACATGTAGGCGATACCAAATGGGAATGGTGGCGAGCACGTATGCTCGGTGGCCGTACCAATCACTGGGGACGTATTTCATTACGCTTCGGCCCAAAAGATTTTAAACGCAGAAGTATTGATGGATTAGGTGAAGACTGGCCGATCGGTTATGAAGACATCAAACCATATTATGACAAAATAGATCAGCTACTCGGTGTATTTGGCACAAATGAAGGGTTGGAAAATGATCCTGACGGATTCTTTCTTCCTCCGCCCAAGCCACGCCTGCATGAATTGATGATTAAAAAAGCGGCTACAGGTATCGGCATACCGGTTATACCTTCCCGTTTGTCTATTCTTACAAAAACAATTAATAAAGATCGCGGGCAGTGTTTCTATTGTGCCCAGTGTGGTCGCAGTTGTACCGTATATGGTGACTTCTCATCATCTTCCTGCCTTGTCATTCCGGCATTGAAAACAGGAAATGTTGATTTGATTACAAATGCGATGGCACGTGAAGTGCTTACCAATAATGAAGGCCTTGCTACTGGTGTTTCTTATGTAAATAAAGAAGACATGCAGGAGTACCAGGTAAGTGGCCGTACAGTAGTATTGGCTGCCAGCGCCTGTGAGAGTGCGAGATTATTATTAAACTCCAAAGCTTCACGCCACCAAAATGGTCTTGCCAACTCAAGTGGTGTTGTTGGAAAATTCCTGCACGACTCTACTGGTGCGGATATGGGCGGCCTCATTCCTACATTGCTTGATCGTAAGCGTTATAATGAAGATGGAGTGGGCGGAATGCACGTATATACTCCATGGTGGCTGGATAATAAAAAATTGGATTTCCCTCGCGGTTATCATATTGAGTATGGCGGTGGATTTGGCATGCCTTTATATGGTTTTAGCTGGGGCATGGAAAACCTGAATGGCAGTGTGCCGGTAAAAGGCAAACAGAAAGAAGCAGGCGGCTATGGCGCATCATTGAAGGAAGATTATCGTTTTTTCTTCGGCGCTCACGTAGGTATGGCCGGCCGTGGTGAAGCTATCGCAAGAGAAGATAACTATTGTGAAATAGACCCCGATGTAGTGGACAAATATGGTATTCCTGTTCTGCGTTTCAATACCAAGTATTCCGATTACGAAATAAAACAGGCAAAGCACATGAAGGAAACCTTTAAAGAAATCCTTCACTCGATGGGCGCAATTAATATCTGGGGTGATGATGGCCCGGAAAATAATTATGGCTTGCATGCGCCGGGAAATATCATTCACGAAGCAGGAACTGTTCGCATGGGCAATGATCCAAAACGTTTCCCGCTTAACAAATGGGCACAGTCGCACGATGCAAAAAATGTATTCTGCGTAGATGGTGGACAGTTTACTTCCCAGGCTGATAAGAATATTACCTGGACAATACTGGCGTTGTCAATGCGTACAAGTGAATATATCGTAGACCAGATGAAGAAAAGAGAACTTTAAATCACAGAATTAAAATTTTTATGATTTATAGGATTATGATGAATTTATTGGAGCCATCGCTAGTTTCACGATTGGGCTTCTCTTGCGACGCTCCGTTCATCGTTCTTCTCTCTATTGAACAAGACAAAACATTCTTTAAATCTGTTAAAACAAAATCCTCAGCAGCAGTTTGAGGTTTTACATTATGAACAGAAGAAAATCAATAAAGGCCTTACTTGTTGGAACAGTATCTGCCGGAGTGCTGGTGGAAGCTTGTAAATCCGAAGACAAAAAAGCCGTTGTACAGGATGCTAATGCCAAAGTTTCCGGCATCAACCGTATGAAGGAAGAGGAAGAGCATTACAAAGAAGTAATCTCCAAAACTTTCTTTACAGCAGAAGAGATGGCAACAATTACAATATTGGGTGACATTATCATTCCGAAAGATGATGTAAGCGGAAGCGCCAGCGATGCGAAAGTGCCTGAGTTTATCGAATTTATCGTTAAAGACCAGCCTTATCATCAAACACCGATGCGTGGTGGCTTGCGCTGGGTAGATATGTATTGCCTGAAAAATTATGGCAAGGCATTTAAAGATGCTTCGCATGAGCAACAGATAGCACTGGTAGACCAGATAGCTTATCCCAAAAAAGCAAAGCCGGAAATGCAACAGGGCGTGTCATTCTTCAACCTGATGCGTAACCTCGTAGCTTCAGGTTTTTATACAACACAGATAGGCTATAAAGATATTGGCTATATCGGCAATGCGCCAAACCAATGGAATGGTGTACCTGATGACGTATTAAAACAATACGGACTGGCCTATACAGAAAAAGAATTGAAGGAATGTGTGAGTTTTAATAAGGCATAAGAAACCTTGTAAAGAAACAAAAAGGAATGAGCAAATCATTCCTTTTTTGTTTGTAACTTTTTTTGATTTTACTAATACCTGCATAACCGATGTTAACGCGATTTACATGTACGTTTTACAGTTTTATTACTGTGATTGCTATAGCATGCCTTTTATCAATTCCCTATAGCAGTCATTCGCAATCAGCATCAGGTATTGTTTCAAAATATATACAGTTCATTGGTGGCGATGAAAATTGGAAAAAAATCAAGACAATTACAACCACAGGCACCTACAACTATGGTGGTGTTGAGTTTCCGTTCCAGTCATTTTCCAAAGCGCCGGATCTTTACAAATACACAGTCACGTTCAATGGTAAATCTTTTGAACAGGCTTATGATGGAAAAACCGGCTGGCGGATTGATGGATTTAAAAATGAAAAACAGAAAACAATTTTAACCGGTAAAGACGCTTTTGCAATGGCCAATGAATCGGATGTGGAACTGGTAAGTCCTTTTATTGATTATGCAAAAAAAGGACTTACTATCACGCTCGAAGGAAAGGATACTGCA
>JAEUVI010000003.1 GCA_016787105.1 Chitinophagaceae bacterium
ATGAAGATGTAACAGTACGCGGAGCAATAAGTATTGGCAGAAGGTTATTGGATCCATTGAGCGAACTGGTGAAGATTGATGCAAAGAGCATTGGTGTTGGCCAATACCAGCATGATGTGAACCAGACGAAATTAAAAGAATCGCTCGACCAGGTGGTGGAAAGTTGTGTGAACTATGTAGGAGTAGATGTGAATACCGCAAGTAAGCATTTGTTAACCTATGTTTCCGGGCTGAGTGCATCGGTAGCAAAGAATATAGTTGAATACAGAACGAAAAATGGTGGTTTCAAAACACGAGAGGAATTGAAAAAAGTTTCTATGCTTGGTCCCAAAGCGTTTGAACAATGTGCGGGATTTTTGAGAATACCCAATGCAGAAAACCCATTGGATAATTCAGCTGTACACCCTGAAAGCTATAAACTGGTAGAAGCAATGTCTGCTAAGCTGAATTGCTCTGTGGCTGACTTAATCAGCAAGCAGGCTTTACGCAAAGAAATAAAAGTAAAAGATTTTATTTCTGAAGCAGCAGGCCAGTATACTATCGAAGATATATTGAAGGAATTGGAAAAGCCCGGCCGTGACCCACGTTCGCCAATAGAAGAGTTCAGGTTCGCTGAGGGCATCAGTTCAATGGACGATTTAAAACCCGGAATGAAAGTACCGGGTATAGTAACGAACATTACCAACTTCGGCGCATTTGTGGATGTTGGTGTAAAGCAGGATGGATTGGTGCATATTTCACATTTGGCGAACAGGTATGTAGGCGATCCAAATGAAGTGGTGAAGCTGAACCAGAAAGTAATGGTAACCGTGCTTGAAGTAGATGTAGCAAGAAAACGTGTTGCTTTATCTATGAAAGATGGACAAACAACTGAGAAAAGCCATCGATCTGAACAAGGTAATTATAATAAACCTGTAAACAGGAAACCGGAACAGTTAAATCCATTTCAGTCGAAGCTGATGGAGTTGAAGAAAAAATTCCAGGATTAATAGTTAAGCCGGTTGAACCAATATATTACGTGCAGCTTTTTCACTAAGCTGCACGTTGTTTTTTTGCAGTAGTATTGTTGTTGAGTTGTCGTATTGATTATGTTCAGTCAGTTTTAATTTTGTTCCAGGTTTTATTCCCAGCTTGCCGAGATATTGCAAAAATGAATCGCTTGTATCAGCGAGGTTCATTACAATATAATTTTTACCGGCAGGTGAATTACTGAGTGGTACAGTAGTATATGTTTTAAGATTGCCATTGCGATCGGGTATCGGATCGCCATGCGGATCAAATGAGGGATAACCCATAAATGCCTCCAACCGATCGATCATATCGCCGGACTCCACATGCTCCAGCTGTTCTGCGAGTTCATGAACTTCATTCCAATTGTACTGGAGCTTTTGCACCAGGAATACTTCCCAGAGGCGGTGCTTGCGGATGGTAAGCAGGGCGGTCTTTTTACCACTTTCTGTAAGCTGTATGCTTTTGTCTGGCATTAGCTTCACCAGTTTTTTTGCTGCGAGTTTCCGCACCATCTCCAGCACTGTAGCGGGATTAAGATTCAGTTCCCTTGAAAGTGCAGTGTTGTTTACCTTTTTTACTTCTCTGTTACTCAGTTTGTAAAGCGTCTTCAGGTAATTTTCTTCGGAGTGGTGCGCAAAATGAGCCATGGCCCAAAAGTAAAAGGTTAGTCCGGAATAAAAAATTTGGTATTCCAAATAAAATATTTTAGATAAACCATTATATTTGTTTAAGTGAAGCAAGAAAGAATAATACTTATTACAGCATTGCTTGTCTTTTTTTCTGTTGCCGGACAAGGGCAGGACGTTCTGTTCAAAGGAAGTATATCCACTGATAGTACAAGATTGGCTGGTGCTACTGTTGAAATCAGGAAACTGAAGAAGTCAATAGTTGCTGATACTGCCGGTGAGTTTACTCTTGTGCTCCATCCTGGTAATTACAACATCACAATATCGGCGATAGGTTTTGAACAATTAAATGAGACAATTGCTATTAATAGTACTACTGCCACGCAAAAGGATTTTCGGTTGAAAGCTATTGCATCTGCTATGGAGGAAGTGGTTGTGTCGGGTACAATGAAACCGGTGCAACGAAAGGAAAGCCCCATACTTGTAGAAGTTTATTCCCCAGTTTTTTTAAAGAAAAATCCATCACCAAGTTTGTTTGAATCGCTACAGAATGTAAATGGAGTGCGGCCACAATTGAATTGTAATATCTGCAGTACGGGGGATATTCATATCAACGGACTTGAAGGGCCTTACACTATGGTTACGATTGACGGTATGCCGATCGTAAGCAGCCTGTCGTCGGTATATGGATTGTTCGGCATACCATCTCAATTGATAGAAAGGGTAGAGATAGTTAAAGGGCCGGCTTCCGGTTTGTATGGTTCGGAGGCAATCGGGGGCCTGATTAATATTATCACTAAAAGCCCGGATAAAGCGCCATCATTTACAGCTAATGTAATGGCAACAAGCTGGCAGGAGTACACCACTGATATAGGCATGAAATGGAAGCTGAATAAAAAAGTCACAGGATTAACAGGTATTAACTATTACAATTATCAGCACCCGCATGACAAAAACAATGATCAGTTTACAGATGTTACGCTACAGCATCGTATTTCGGTATTCAATAAATTAAGCCTGCAACGGAATAAAGATCGGGTAGCTACATTGGCTGCAAGATATTTTTATGAAGACCGCTGGGGTGGAGATACACGTTGGAATAAAAACTTTCGTGGCGGTGATAGTCTGTACGGCGAAAGTATTTATACAAGCAGGTGGGAGTTAATTGGTAATTACCAGTTGCCGGTTGATGAAAAAATGTTTTTTTCTTTTTCCGCTACTGACCATAATCAGAATTCATATTATGGCACCAGCCCTTATTTCGCCAACCAGAAAATATTGTTTGGCCAACTGACATGGGATAAAAATATCGGTACCAATCATACGGCATTGCTGGGTACAGCTTTGCGGTATAGTTACTACGATGATAACTCTACCGCAACATTTGATACACTGCTTAAAAGAAATAAAGAAGAAAGGTATTTATTGCCCGGTCTTTTTGTACAGGATGAATGGAAGCTGAATAACAACCATCAATTACTTTTTGGTTTGCGATATGATTATCATTCTGTTCATAAAAATATTATCACACCGCGTATTGCATACAAATGGGCGTTGAAGGATAAGCAAATCATTCGTGTAAATGCGGGTACAGGTTTTCGTGTTGTAAGTTTATTTACTGAAGAGCATGCCGCTCTCACAGGTGCGAGGGCAGTAGAAGTAAAAGAAAAACTGAAGCCTGAAAAAAGTTATAATGCAAACCTGAATTATTCTGCACAATTCAGGAGTGGAAACTCTGTATTGAATGCAGACATTTCGGCCTGGTACACTTATTTTCATAACCAGATCATTCCGGATTATACGACTGACGTAAATAAAATAATTTACCAGAATATCAGGGGCTATGCTGTATCAAGAGGCGCTTCGGTAAATATAGAAGGTAGCCTGGGCCATCGGTTAAAAATTCTTAGCGGGTTCACTTTGCAGGATGTAGCAAAGTTTGAAAAAAACAGTGCAGGAGAAAAAAAGAGGCATTTGCTTTTGCTGACCGAAAGATGGAGTGGTACATGGGCCATCACTTATTTATTTCCTGCAAGCGGTATCAGCATTGACTATACCGGTAATATATATGGTCCCATGCTTTTACCACTGTTATCAGCAACCGATCCCCGAAATGCTGTATCACCGGTATGGTGCATACAAAATATACAGGCAACAAAAAAAATATCTTCCTCCATTGAAATATATGGAGGGATAAAAAATCTGCTGAACTGGACAGCTTCGAAAAACAATCCTTTCATTATTGCACGCTCCAACGATCCATTTGATAAACAAGTACAATTTGATGCGAATGGAAAGGCTATTGCTACAGCTGATAATCCCTATGGATTAACATTTGACCCAGCCTACGTATATGCACCCAACCAGGGCATCCGTTTTTTTGCCGGTATTCGTGTATCTATAAAATAGGAATGATTATTTATAATCTTCTCTTGCCGGGCAGAATGCGTCTATTGCAATTGTATCTTCAATTGCAACTGCGTTATGTGCTGTATTGGAAGGAATGACATGAACCATGCCCGGGGTTAATGAATATTGTATGCCACCGATGTTCATGTCCAACTGGCCGGATACAATGTAAGTTGTTTGTTCATGTACATGCTGGTGCATTGGTACGGTGCTTCCCTTTTTCAGATCTATATAACCAAAGGTCATATTTTCTCCATGTGTATAGTAACCGGTAATGCCCGGAAACAATTCTTTTGGCTTTATTGATTTTATATCCTGCATTTTTACTTTGAACCTGTTTTATTTTAACATAGAAAAGATTTCCTTTTAGGGGTTAGGAGTTTCAAACCAGCAAAAACTTCCACCTACCCATTCTTTGTCTTTATTATATCGTACACCAATCATTTTTCCTTTGCTCAAGCGGGATAGGTTTTGCGTAGGAACGGGCCTTGCCTCACCATCTTTCCAGAAATAGAATATTCTTATCTCTGCTTTTGCCGGTACATCCGGTGTTTGGATAACATCTGCGTATTTCACTTTTCGCTGCAATATCCAGTTCTCAGGGTCTTTTACATTGTCAATATCTTTTTGTGTTACATCTATTACAACGCCCTGGCCAGCGAAAGAAAATAATGGCTTCAATACATAATTCTCAAGATCA
>JAEUVI010000137.1 GCA_016787105.1 Chitinophagaceae bacterium
GGTCGCAGCCCACAGCTTAAAGCGATTAATGGCAGTAATGGTAATTTGTTATGGGAGTATAATTATGAAAAGTATAAGGATGATCCGGTATTGCGTTATGCTAAATATAATTTCAATAATGGCGTACTGGTACCGGATCAGAATAATGATGGCTTTGAAGATTTGCTGACAGTAAATGGCGGCAATGCGCTGGCGGTTCCTTACTTGACAAGAGATCGCTATCCCGGTGTACTGATGCTGATGGATACTAAAACAGGAAATGTAATTGCAGCGGATACAATGCCTGATGGAAAAGAGTCGTACATGACACCGTTGTGTTTTACACAACCGGGAAGTAAAGAATTGCAGATTGTATTTGGTACAGGAGGCGAAACAATAGACGGTAGCTTATACATTTCTTCGATGTCGCAACTGTTAGAGAAAAAACTATCGGAGGCAAAGGTAATTGCAACGGATACAGGACATGGTTTTATAGCACCTGCTACACTGGCCGATATTAATGGTGATAAAAATCTTGACATTATAGCAATATCGCATGGCAGCAAAGCGGTTGCTGTAGACGGTAAGGATTATCATACTATCTGGAGCGAAAAATTTCCGGGAACAGAATGCAGTAACAGTTTTGCTGTTGGCTATTTTACCAACGACGACGTACCTGATTTTTTTACATTCATCAGTAAAGGGCAGTGGCCTAATAGTGCAGGCTCCGTGCAAATTATGCTTAATGGGAAAAATGGCAGACTGGAGTATAAAGATTCTATTGGTTGTACCGGCTTTTCTACCCCGGTTGTTTATGACTTAAATGATGACGGACGTGATGAAGCAATTATCAGCGTAAACGAGTTTGATTGCTCGCTTGGGTATGCTACCAAATCGCCAAAGCAAATGGAGAATAAACTGATTGCTATCAATTTTGCAGATAAGTCCATCAATACAATTGATCAATCTACAGGGTTTAAGAATGTTTTTTCAACTCCGTGGATTGGTGACTTGAATAATGACGGGTATCTTGATATTATTTACTGTGAATATTTTCATCACGGCGACCTGCTTGCTTTCCTGGGAATGCGTATCAAGCGGATTGATACGCCTGTCAAAATAAAAAAAGCTGTTAAATGGGGTGCTTTTTTAGGATCAAACAGCAATGGTATATTTAATACAGAAACGGATAAACATTAAAATCATTTACATGAAATTCTCTTACACATGGCGGCTTCTGATTTTACTATTGGTAGCTGCATGTAATAATAAATCTGATCAGTCAACTGCTGATTCGGATACACCGTTGTTTCATTTACTTGAACCGGCAAAGACGGGAATTAATTTTGTAAATGAAGTACAGGATGGCGATAAATTTAATATTCTTACTTACCGGAATTTTTATAACGGTGGCGGTGTGGCTATCGGAGACATAAACAATGATTCACTGCCTGATATTTATTTTACAGCCAATCAGAAAAAAAACAAACTATACCTAAATAAAGGAAATTTTGTTTTTGAAGACATAACTGATAAAGCGGGAGTAGGAGGTACGATGTCATGGAGTACTGGTGTAACAATGGCTGATGTAAATAATGACGGCCTGCTTGATATTTATGTATGTAATTCGGGAGATGTGGAAGGAAATAATAAAAAGAATGAATTGTTCATTAACAATGGCAATCTTACTTTTTCTGAAAAGGCAAAAGAGTACAATCTGGATAACGAAGGTTATTCAACCCATGCTGCCTTTTTTGATTACGATATGGATGGTGACTTGGATTGCTACATTCTTAATAATAGCTTTCGTAACCCCGCGAAAATTGAATTATATAAGAAAGTGCGTGAACAGCCTTCGCCCGGTGGTCATAAGCTGATGCGTAATGATGGAAACACATTTACGGATGTAACAGTACAGGCAGGTATATACAGCAGCGATATTGCATTTGGTTTGGGTGTAGCTGTGTCGGATCTCAATGGCGATCATTTGCCCGATATATACATAAGCAATGATTTTTGGGAGCGGGATTATTTATACCTGAATAAAGGAGATGGTACATTTTCAGAAGAACTGACATCAAGAATTAATTATTGCTCTACATCCAGTATGGGTGCAGATATTGCAGACATTAATAATGACGGCGCTCCCGAGATTTTTACCACCGATATGCTTCCGGGAGATAATTATCGTTTGAAAACAACGATGGCTTTTGATCCTTATCACCTGGAAGATGCAAAGTACCGGGCCAATTACCATTACCAGATAACACAGAACTGCCTGCACCTGAATGATGGTAAAGCGGGTTTTTCAGAAGTGGCATTGTTTAGTGGTGTAGCAGCTACAGATTGGAGCTGGGGTGCGTTGATCTT
>JAEUVI010000192.1 GCA_016787105.1 Chitinophagaceae bacterium
ATTCATAATAGACCTTTCTGGTAAGCCGGCTGGTGTATATGTTTTAAAAATAACCAGTATACAAAATGAAACTCTCGAAACAATACAGTTTGTACATAAATTATAAACAGATCAACTAAATAGTTGAAAGAAGAGGCCTGATGTTCAGGCCTCTTCTTTTTGATTATATTCAACTCATTTTTCTCTATAGAAAAATAAGTATAATAACTTACTTACCGGCTTATCTGAACCTGAACACTCAAATACTATCAGAGAGTTCCGTAATAGCAGTTCTACATCTTATTTATAGTACACTCTATTTTTTACGTTCTACTGATCGTATTTCTTTGTACTGTAATTGATAGATAACGTTACGAAAAACACTAAAGAAGTTTACCGTCATTATCCTGAAATTTCATCGATCTTTTGAAAACAATTACTCCGTATTGGGGAAAGCCCAACTGAAACCATTAACCAAGAACCCATGGAAACTCTTGAAAAGAAAGCGACGGAAGAAATTAAAGGCGACACTTTAAAACAGCTTGTAAAAAAATTAGTAGCCACTTACCAGCCGATTGCAGTAAATCAAAATAGTTTTTTTATAAATGAAGTACCCGAGCACTTGCTGCTTCATGCTGATAAGCAGGTACTCTCTACCTTACTTGGCAGCTTACTTTATTTAACAGCAAGATGCGGAAAAAATACCTGTATAAAAATTTCCGCTAAACGATATCATGATGTATTGCTACTCCATGTAGTAGACACTTGCACAGAAAACAGCTATTCCATTCTTACAGAATTACAGCATTTAAAAATTCTCGCAGAAAAAATCGGGGGCTTTCTCGATATTACCAGCAGAAGGAATAAGCAAACAACAATATCATTCAGCTTCATGAACAGAAAAGAAAACAGCTTAAACACAAATGAAAGTTCCATCATAAATGAGTTAAATAAACAAGATGCTGAATTCGTAAAATACCTGAAAGCTTCTTAAACAAAAAGCTAACAGGTTTCCGAAATGAAAAAGCCGACACTGCGTTAAGCGAGCTACAAGTAAACCAAACACAAATGAAGCAATCGAAGAAATTTGATAATGCTTTCCACTGCGCCAGAAAAAATGAAGGCAACCGGGTCATTACAAGCATGAAAATATGACCCGACCGTAACCGTTAGGGCTAAACAATCGGTATAAAGTTCACAGGCTTTAAGCGATAACGGAATTGGTATACCGCAAAATTTTCTTGATAAAATATTCCAATCTTTTTAAAAAGCAAGCCAACCGCACGAGGAATCGGGTTGGGTTTATCATTGGTGTACAATCTTATAAAGACGTATAATGAAAAGATAAACGTAAATTCTGATGAAGAAGACGCAGAATTCCTAATTTTGCTGCCAACCCATTAATACCAATCAATCAAACCTACTAATGAAAAACAAACTGCTGACTGCTACAAGTTTGCTCGTGTTGTCTCTTGCGTCTTTCTCACAGCAAAAAAATGATACCATTCGTATTAAAGAAGGAGATATTGATGCCGCACGTCGTGTACGCCGTGCAGAGCTGAATGATCCGATCCGTCCCTCCTGGCATCTTACCATTGCTGAAGGGACCGGAATGCCTTTTGATCCTAATGGTGCAATCTATAAAGATGGAGTATACCATCTATGGCACCTATACCAGGATGAAGGCCGTCACAAATGGCAGCATGTTTCAAGCATTGATTTGTTTCACTGGCGCTGGCATTCAAACGATCTGCAATACCGCCCTGGTGATAAAGACGAAGGAATCTTCAGTGGCAACGCATTCCTTGCCAAAGATGGGAATGTTGTAATGGCTTATCATGGAGTAGGCAGCGGTGGCAATTGTGTAGCATATAGTAACGATAAAGAATTAAACGTTTGGCAAAAACCAAAAGCAAACCCTATCGCCAGTCCAGGCTGGGATCCTCACATGTGGCAGTATGGTGATACTTATTATCAATTATCGGGAGGCATACCTGTATCGGAAGGTAAACCCAATCCACCGGTTTTATATACAGGCAAAAGCTATAAAGAACCGATGAAACTTGTTGGCAATTTCATGACCAACGATTTACCGGGTGTTGATGATTTTGAAGATATCTCTTGTCCTGATTTTTTTCAACTCGGTGATAAATGGGTTTTGGTTTGCATCAGTCATATACGCGGTGCAAGGTATTATATCGGCACATGGGATGGTAAACAATTCAAACCGGAAACACATCATCGCATGAACTGGCCGGGCGGCAGTTTTTTTGCACCAGAAACATTATTGGATGATAAAGGCCGTCGCATACTCTGGGCATGGGTATTGGATAGAAAATCAGGAGTATCAAGTGGCACCATGTCAATGCCACGTGTATTGAGCTTATCAAAAGATAAAAAATCATTGAATATAGAACCGCCAAAGGAAATAGAACTGCTTCGTTACAACCCGCAGGTGGAGAAACCATTTACATTATTGGCCGGACAACAGATAAAATTAAAAAGCACATCGGGCAATAGCCTTGAAATGAATATTGTGATTGACCCGCATCGTGCAAAAAGGTTTGGTATCAAAGTATACTGCTCTGCAGATGGCCGGGAGCAAACTCCAATCATCATTGACCTGGAGAAGAAAATATTAAAAATTGACATGAGCAAGTCAAGTCTAGATAAAGTTGATTATAAAGAATTCACCATGATAAGGAACCCGGAAAGCAATATGGATACACAAGAAGCACCGTTTGAACTGAAGCCGGGTGAAAAATTGAACCTTCGCATATTTCTTGACAAATCAACACTGGAAGTATTTGCCAACGGCCGGCAATGTATTACACAACTTGTATACCCAACATTAAAAGACGCAGTGAATGTGCAACTGTATACAGAAGCAGAGCCAATAAAAATTGAATCGTTACAATCATGGAAGTTATTTCCGGCAATGCAATGGTAAGGGGGAATCTAAAATTCAAAAAGGCCGAGAAAAAGGATACGACACTTTATAAAATAAAGACGTAAGGAAACACAATACAGTAAGATTTTTTTAAATCAGTCGGGATGACTGGATTCGAACCAGCGGCCCCTACGTCCCGAACGTAGTGCGCTACCGGGCTGCGCTACATCCCGAAATATCAATAAAGCAAAAATAGAAAAAGCATCACATATATGACGGTTTCAAATGTCGGGACAACCAGATTCGAACTAGCGACTCTCCCGACACAACACCGGGATGCGCTACTGGTTAATAGCAAAAGTATTTTCTCAAGTAAATAAATAAGACTCTCATGTTACTGAGAGTCTTATAAATGTCGGGACGACTAGATTCGAACTAGCGACTCTCCCGACACAACATCGGGATGCGCTTCTGGTCAATAGCAAAAGTATTTTCTCAAGTAAATGAATAAGACTCTCATGTTACCGAGAGTCTTATAAATGTCGGGACGACTAGATTCGAACTAGCGACCCCTTGCACCCCATGCAAGTGCGCTACCGGGCTGCGCTACGTCCCGAAAATTCATTCATTGGGGCTGCAAATGTAAGGCATTCTGCCTTAAGGCCGAAACCTTTATTGCACTTAACAACGTATTTTATAGAAGAAGAAAACTACTTCGTCACCCTCACCACCAACTGCGATGGAAGCAGGATATTATGAAAGATTTGATCATCTTTTTCCCCACCCTTTTGCAGCAGTTGCAGTAGCGTCTCAGTAGCTTTTACGCCCTGCTCATATGGAAACTGTTCAATAGAAGCTAATGGAGGATGATCCATATAGTCGCAAATCGCCTCGTTGGCAAAACTCACAAAGCTGATATCCTTATTTACTTTTACTTTATGCCGCTTCGCGTAATGTATTGCATCCATCGCCACATAGTCATTGAATGCGATAACGGCTGTCGGTCTTTTCTTCAATGCCAGTATTTTTTTCATCGCTTCATTGTTACCATCAACAGTTATATCTGAATGCACAACCAGGCTTTCATTGATTTTTATTCTATTATTCTGTAAGGCTTTTATATATGCATCGTATCGCTCTTTGCTTGCGGGCAGTTTCTCTGGGCCATTAATAAGACCGATTATTTTATGCCCTCTTTTTACCAGAAAATTTACCGCTTCTATCATACCAGATTCCAGCTTGCTGGCTATATAATGAATCTCTGGCATCTGTGGAATACGATCAAAAAATACAACCGGTATTTTATTCTTCTTCAGCAATTCAAAATGAGAATAGTCAGATGTATTCTTTGAAATGGAAATGAGCATACCATCGACCCGATGGTTCTTCATTGTTTCCACAATCTTTTTTTCCCTCTCTTCATCATCCCGCGACTGACCGAGCAGCAATGTATAGTTCTTTTCATAAGCAATATCCTCGATGCCGCTTAGTATGGAAGAAAAAAAATTAATAGAAAGTGAAGGAAGAATAACACCGATCAAAAACGTTTTCCGCTGCTTGAAAAATATCGCTGTCTGATCAGGTTCATAGTTCAACTCAGCGGCAAGTTGTTTTACACGCATTTTGGTGCGCAACCCAATACTATGATGATCACTCAATGCGCGGGAAACTGTGGATTTTGAAATACCCAGTTTCTTTGCGATATCAACTATTGTCGCTTTACCGGAGCCCATATTCAATTTTGTGAATGTAAGATACTAATACAAAGAA
>JAEUVI010000240.1 GCA_016787105.1 Chitinophagaceae bacterium
TCACGCCAGGGTGCTTTGCTGGAAGGAAGCAAAGCTTTCGCAAAGGAATTTATGTTCCGGCATAATATACCCACTGCTGCTTACCGTGAGTTTACTGCAGAAAATTATGAAGAAGGTGTAAAATATTTGCGTGATCATACAGTGCCTATTGTGTTAAAGGCCGATGGACTTGCTGCCGGTAAAGGAGTGGTTATTTGTCATCATCATGTAGAAGCAATTGCAGAGTTTGAATTGATGATACAGCAATCAAAATTTGGCGAGGCAAGTAAGAAAGTAGTTGTAGAGGAATTTTTAGATGGCATTGAACTCAGTGTTTTTGCATTAACAGATGGGGAACATTATGTTTTATTGCCCGAGGCAAAAGATTACAAACGCATTGGTGAAGGAGATACCGGGCTAAATACCGGTGGAATGGGTGCGGTAAGCCCGGTGCCATTTGCTACTCCTGATTTTATGCGTAAAGTAGAGGATCGTATTGTGAAGCCAACCATCAATGGGTTGTTTAAAGAAAAAATAAGTTATAAAGGATTTGTTTTCTTCGGTCTCATCAGCGTGAAAGGAGAACCTTATGTAATAGAATACAATTGCAGAATGGGAGATCCTGAAACAGAGGTTGTAATACCAAGACTGGAAAATGATTTAGTGGGATTATTTACTGCAACATTCAATGGAGAGCTGGATAAAGTGGCTGTTCGTGTAGATCCCCGTACAGCTGTTACGATAATGGCCGTGAGTAACGGATACCCGCTTGCATATGAAAAGGGTTTTGAAATAAAAGGCCTTGATGAAAATTTTGGTAAAAACACAATGGTATTTCAGGCTGGCACCAAAGAAAAAGATGGAAAAATAGTAACGAGTGGTGGCCGGGTTCTCTGTGTCACTTCTTATGGATCGGATGTAGAGGATGCGGTAAATACTTCGCTGGATATGTTATCCTATATTAATTACGATGGCATGCATTATCGCAATGATATTGGCTACGAATTTATGCCTGCTGCAGGTAAATAAATAATTCTTCAATGCCCGCTGCTGTTCACTACCATGATTACCTGTGCCTGGATGAAGTGCTGAATGCACAACATCCTGAAAGTGATAAACAAGGCGCCTCAGCGCATGATGAAATGTTATTCATCATCATTCACCAGGCATATGAACTTTGGTTTAAGCAATTACATTTTGAAACCGGTTCGGTAATTGAGATAATGAAACAACCGGTTCTGAATGATAACTCTCCCGAATTGCAGACGGTTGTTCATCGCTTAAACAGGATAGTGACTATTCTCAAAGTGCTCGTTCACCAGGTTGATATCATGGAAACGATGACCCCGATGGATTTTCTTGATTTTCGCGATATGCTGCGGCCGGCATCGGGCTTTCAAAGCTGGCAGTTTAAAGAACTGGAAGCGAAGCTGGGCTTGAAATTTGAACTCCGGCATGGTAAAGAATATTATACATCGCAGCTAAAGCCAGAGCATGTAGCTATAATAAAAGAAGCCGAACATAAAAAATCATTACTTGAACTGGTAAATGATTGGCTGGAGAGAATGCCATTCTTTGAAGACAATAAGGACTTCTGGCATATATATAAACGGGCTTATGCATCAAGCCTGGCACAGGAAGAAAAAAATAACCTGACCGCATTCGAACTTATTTTTGAGAAGGAACACTCTGCGGAAGAGAAACTTCAACGTTCACTTTCTCCTGCAGCCTGCCGCGCCGCACTATTTATTATTCTTTACCGCGGTTACCCTGTATTGCAATTGCCCTTTCAATTGTTGAATGCATTGCTTGAGATAGATGAACAATTAAGCTCCTGGCGATACCGCCATATGAATATGGTACACCGTATGATTGGTACACGGATAGGAACGGGAGGCAGTAGCGGAAAAGAATACCTGAAAGCAGCTGCCGATAAGCATTATATCTTCAGGGAAATAGCTCAGTTGAATAGCTTTTTGTTAGAGAGAAAGAAATTACCGGTGCTTAGCAAAGAAGTAGAAAATAAATTGGGTTTTTTGACCCGGTAAAATCTATAAATAATAAAAAAGGGGCAATGATCTTTCATTGTCCCTTTTTTGCTGATAGATAACAGATATATATGGATATATAGTAGAAAGAGTAAACGGATTAAAAAATAAAAACCAGGTGGTTCATTGAAAATTTCATTGGGGAACGGATTAAATGCTGATTCTTAGGGTAAATAATAATGTCTATTGTTATAGTATTTGCTATTTCCGTGCCAAAAAGGCCTAAGAGTATTTTAATAGTATTCGTGAGAAAAATGTGGAATGGCGCGGAGGTGAAGACAATAGTCTGAGGATTTATTTCAACAATTCCTTTTCTGTGCGCTGAAATAAAAAACGGAAAACTACGTTATCAGAGAAATATTTTTTTAAGTCAGGTTACAATTTTAGTAAAGTGAAACCAACGGCCGCCCTCTGTAAACAAGATTGTCTGTCAAAGCTTTACTTTGCTATTTCAAATTTTTTCCTCGTACTTTGCACACGATTTTAAATCCAATCCGGAAAATGGGACTTTTTAATTGGTTTACACAAGAAATAGCTATAGACCTTGGTACTGCAAACACCCTCATTATACATAATGACGAAGTAGTAGTAAACGAGCCGAGCATCGTTGCCCTCAACAGAAATAACCCCAAAGAAGTGCTGGCTGTAGGCAAAAGAGCGCTGATGATGCACGAAAAAACGCATGAAAGCATCCGTACAGTACGACCTCTGAAGGACGGGGTAATTGCCGATTTTAATGCCGCAGAACTGATGATACGGGAAATGATCAAAATGATCTATCCCAAAAAACCGCTTTTTCCACCAAGCTGGCGTATGATGATTTGCATTCCCTCCTCTATAACAGAGGTAGAGAAACGTGCGGTTCGGGATAGTGCCGAGCAGGCGGGTGCAAAAGAGGTTTACCTTATTCACGAGCCAATGGCAGCCGCATTGGGTATTGGTATTGACGTGGAGGAGCCGGTAGGAAATATGATCATAGATATCGGTGGTGGTACTACCGGTATTACTGTTATCGCTCTTGCTGGTATCGTATGCGATCAGTCTATCCGTATTGCCGGTGATGAGTTTACAGCAGATATAATGGAAGCGCTCCGTCGTTATCATAGTTTACTGATAGGTGAGCGTACTGCCGAGCAAATCAAAATCAATATCGGTGCAGCCATGAAAGATCTCGAAAATGCACCTGATGATATACCGGTAAATGGCCGTGACCTTGTAACAGGTATTCCCAAGCAGATAATGGTGAGCTACCAGGAAATAGCTGAAGCATTGGACAAAAGCATATTCAAAATAGAAGAAGCGATATTGAAAGCGCTTGAACAAACGCCCCCCGAGCTGGCTGCGGATATCTATCGCCGCGGTCTTTACCTTACAGGTGGTGGTGCATTGCTCCGTGGCCTTGACAAAAGGCTAAGCCAGAAAATAAAATTGCCTGTACATGTGGCTGATGATCCGCTGAAAAGTGTGGTAAGAGGTACAGGTATTGCGCTAAAAAATTATGACCGGTATCCGTTTGTAATGCGTTAAAAATGTCCCGGAAAACAATATCCGGCTTTTTGCTTTAGTTTGATCTGCAGAATATGGATATAAACACTTCATCATTTGCGTAACGTATTTCTTTTCATCCGGCGGTTTTTTACTCTTATTTTCTTCCTCGTTTTGCAGGGGCTGGCAATATGGATGCTTTTTACTTATAATCGGTTCCATCGTGCTGTAGGCCTTGGTGTGGCCAATGAAATAACAGGCTGGACCAATTCCAAATACGCAAATGTTGACCAGTATTTCCATCTGAAGGAGGAGAATGCAAGGATTCACCGCATGAATGATTCGCTGCTCAATCTTTTGCACGGCAACTATAATGTACCGGATACTTCCACTGTAGCAGTTACAGATACTACAAAGTATGATACCCTGCCGGGTTTTCGTCGTTACTTATACCGCTCTGCAAGAGTGGTAGACAACTCTGTTAATTCCGATAGAAATTATATACAGATCAACCGTGGGGCAAACCAGGGAATAAAAGATAATATGGCCGTCATTAGCTCCGATGGGAATGCTATAGGGTATGTGCTAAACGTAAGCCCCAACTTCAGCC
>JAEUVI010000384.1 GCA_016787105.1 Chitinophagaceae bacterium
ATTTTTGCAATGATTGGCGCACCACCGGTACCGGTACCACCGCCCATACCTACTGTAATAAATGCCATTTTGGTATTTACTTCCAGTATCCGTTTTATTTCTTCGAGCGATTCTTCAGTTGCCTGTCTGCCTATTTCAGGATTAGCGCCTGCACCGAGACCTTGTGTAAGGTGTGGCCCCAACTGTATTTTGTTGGGTACAACGCTTTGCGAAATAGATTGCGCATCTGTGTTACAGATGATGAAGTTTACACCATCAATGGATTGGCTGAACATGTAGTTCACCGCATTACTTCCGCCACCGCCAATACCGATTACTTTAATGATGGATGATTGTTCCTTCGGCAGATCAAAATGAATCATAGTGATTGAATTTAAAACCCCTATCCCTTAAAGAGGATTTTGAGGGTCGTTTTAATTTAGGTTAGTATTTCTTTATAAGAACTTTCAATATTCTCCGCCAATTGACGGATTACAGGTTTACAACGCATGAACTTCTTCTTCCTTAAAGAGATCAATTATACCGTCTTTGAATTTTCCCCAGAAATTGCTGAGACTTTTTCTTTCTCTTACTTTTTCCTGTTCCAGTCCTTCTGCAACTACTGTTTCTTGTTTTTCTTCTTCAGCTATTTTTCTTAATGCCTCGGGAACTTCTACTTTTTTAAATTCTGTTTCAAATTTTTTCCTGTTATGTTCATAATCATCATATCCTTTCAGGATAAGACCGATACAGGTAGAGTAGGTAGGTTTCGCCAATTCTTCGATATGGCCACCAGCAAGGTGTTCATTTGGGAAACCAATGCGGCAATTCAAACCTGTAGCATACTCCGTTAACTGGATAAGATGTTTCAATTGTGAACCACCACCGGTTAATACAATACCACCATTGAGTGTTTTATTATCCAACCCAACCTGTTTTAAGTGGTAAGTCACAAAATCCATAATCTCGCTCATACGTGCCTGTATGATATTCGCCAGGTTTTTTACACTGATTTCTTTTGCTGGCATGCCACGCAAACCAGGAATGGTGATATACGCATTTCCTTTTGCTTCGTTTGCCAGTGCGCTACCAAACTGAACTTTCATTTGCTCAGCCTGAGTTTTCAATACACCTAATCCTGTTTTTATATCATTGGTAATATTCTCCCCAGCAAATGGAATAACCGCTGTATGCTTTAATATTCCTTCATAAAAAACAGCGAGGTCTGTAGTACCACCGCCAATATCAACGATAGCCACGCCGGCCTCAAGATCTTCCTGACCCATTACTGCCGCTGATGAAGCCAATGGTTGCAATACCAGATCTTTTGAATGCAAGCCCGCTTTCTCCACGCTACGATTAATATTTCGTATTGCATTTCTATCACCGGTTATGATATGGAAATTAGCGCCAACCTTTACACCACCATAACCAATCGGGTTAGGAATGTTTTGAAAATTATCAACAGCGAATTCCTGCGGTATTACATCAATAATCTGATCGCCTGCTGGTATATATGTTTTATACTGATCTGCGATCAATTGATCAATTTCACGTTGTGTTATTTCTTCCTCTGTATGATGGCGCACAATATCCCCTCTTGTTTGCAAGCTTTTGATATGATGCCCGGCTATACCTACATATACCTCACCTATTTCAAGGTTTGGATTGGAAGCATAACAATTTTCCAATGCGGTTTTAATGGCTTTAATCGTTTCGTCAATATTCAAAACCTGACCATGTTTTACACCGTTGCTGTTGGCGCGGCCAAATCCCAATATTTCCAGTTTGCCGAATTCATTTTTTCTTCCGGCAATAACTGCAATCTTAGTGGTTCCTATATCAAGGCCGACAATAATTGGTTGCTCGTTGTTCATAGTTTATGTTTTTTAGTTGTTCTGCTTGTTTTGATTTTAAAGACTTAAATATTTTGTTTTTTGTTTTATGTAGTCAGCTTTTGTTTTTCATAGCATCGCCTCTTGCGTCGCACTCTTGTGCTTTATTAATTCTATTCACCAAAGAGTTTTACAACTTGCAGTTTGCAGTCACGCATATCACGATAACTTCGAATTGCCAGCTGTCAACTTCATACTAATTCTTCTTTGGCATCACTGCTTTTGCTTCCTTTACAGTCGTTGTTTTCTTTGGGTTTGGCTTTTTCTCAGGATTGGATTTTACAGAAAGTTTCAAAGGGTTGGGACTTGAATTCTTTTTATCATCGTCCGTGTCTGGTTTCAACGCCGGACGATCATCGGTGCTATTAAAAACAGTATTTGTAACAATATTCTTAGCAGTTACCAGTGTATCATTCTGCGCTTCCAGCGATTGCTTTATCAATTTCTGCACATTTTGCTTCAATTGCTCTTTATTCAATGCATCGGTCT
>JAEUVI010000367.1 GCA_016787105.1 Chitinophagaceae bacterium
TCTTCACCAGTTCGCTCAATGGATCCAATAGCCTTCTTCCAATACTTATTGCTCCGCGTACTGTTACATCTTCATCAGGAAATTCTTCTCTTGCTACTTCGCTTGCGGAATAAATAGAAGCGCCGCTTTCATTTACCATAAATACAGAAACCGGTTTACCAAAATCAATTCCACGAACCAATTGTTCCGTTTCTTTGCTTGCAGTACCATTGCCATAACCAATTGCTTCAATATCATATTTTGCAACCAATTCTTTAAGAGTAAACACAGATTTCTGCCAATCATTTTGCGGTGCATGCGGAAAAATGGTACTGTAATGCAAAAATGTACCGCTTGCATCCAGGCACACTACTTTACAACCTGTACGGAAGCCCGGGTCTATTGCCAATATCTTCTTTTGACCAAGCGGTGAAGCGAGTAATAACTGTCGCAGGTTTTCTGCAAATACACGGGTAGCTTCTTCATCCGCTTTTGTTTTACTGCTCAGGCGAAACTCAGTTTCAATCGCAGGTTTTAGTAACCGGTTGAAACAATCTTCTATTGATTGCGATATATGTTTTGAGGTTTCGTTGCTGTGCTTTATAAAAATACGTTTCAGTTCTTCATTCGCATTCTCCTTATCAATTGATATATCCATTATCAGGAAACCTTCTTTTTCTCCTCTCCGTATAGCGAGCAGCCGGTGTGAAGGACTGTCAGCAAGTTGTTCACTGAACTCAAAATAATCGCGGTACTTCTGCGCATCTTCAGTTTCCTTTTTAGAAGTGAGTACTTTCGATGACAACTTTGCTTCTTCAGTAAATAATTTCCTGATACAATTTCTTGCCTGTTCATTTTCCGATATCCATTCTGCAATTATATCTCTTGCGCCCTGCAATGCTTCAGCTGTGTCTTTTACATTTTCATTAATAAATTTTGCAGCAGCTTCATCCACCGACACATTTTCCTGGTCAAAAATAATTTTAGCCAATGGTTCCAATCCTTTTTCTATTGCGGCAGAAGCTTTTGTTTTCCGTTTTGGTTTATAAGGCAAATAAATATCTTCCAGTTCAGTAGCTATGATGCAATCTTCAATTCTTTTTTTCAGTTCTGGCGTTAGCTTTCCTGCTGTTTCGATGGTCTTTAAAATTGTCTCCTTTCTTTTCTCCAACTCATCATAATATTTTATTTTTTCAATTACTCCTCCCACCTGCACTTCATCCATATTACCGGTAGCTTCTTTCCGGTAACGGGAAATAAAAGGAATAGTAGAACCTTCCTTGTGCAAATCATGCACACTAATAACCTGTTTGATGCTTACTGATAATTCCGATGCTATCTGCTGAATATATTTTAGTTCCATTCTTATTTAATTGGGCAACAAATGTAAAGGATGAAGAATGGAAAAAAAATTTGTTTATCCAGTTTAAGTGGATAAAAAAGTATAGAAAATAGTACATCAAACTGCAATCACATACGATGCAATGCAGGCCTTAATTGTAAGTAAATTTGTCCGCCTATTGGCAAGTCTCCGTACAGTGGTTTCAACTTTTTATCGGGGAAGTTTATGGTTCCTTTTGCACCAACAGCAAAGCCTATAAATTTATTTTCAAGAATTGTGCGATTATATCCCAATGAAAATACATGTACGTTAAAAGTTTCATGTCCCAATTGATCTTCCAGGTTTAATTCTTCAGCGGATTTTTGTACAAATTCGTAGCGGCTATACATTGCATTTTTACCAAACTGGTGATTATCTTCAAGCAAAACCGAGTGTTCCCTGTGCCCTGCACCTTTATCATTATAACCCCAAACCAGCGCAGCATTATAATGCGAATTATTTCTTCCGGTTGCTGCATACAGAACAGATGCTGTTGTTCTCTTCACATCTATACCAGGCTCCAATACTTCCGGCGCGTTTATAAATCCCTGTGAAAATTGAAATGCCCAATTCTTTGAAGCATTATAAGAAATTCTGTAGCTGTAACTATCGAAACGAAGTTTATCAAAACCATATCGTTCTTCATCAGGCTCACGGCCGGTAAACGAAGACCCTTCCAGTTTCAGGTTTTTATACCGTACACCAAGAGTAGCTACTCCAAAAGTGATATGTGTAGCATCCTGCCAGTGATGACCCAGCGGAGCATCGGGATTATTCATAGAAGATACACGATGCATAAATGCAGGAGCGCCCAGTGCCGGTTCCCCAGGATAACCGAAATAGCCAAACACATCAACATTTTTGTTGACCATGTGTGTATAGCCAATACTCAGCGCTGAAAACAAATCGTGAGGATGCTGCCTGTCTACCAATGGCTGGCCCTTAAACGTTTCTCCCGATTGAAACAAAAGTGGGTAACCATTGCCTCCTTCGGTTAACCGATCCGCACTCAACATAGCAGTGGCGTTAAGCAATCCACTATTTCCTACTTTATGATTTACCATGGCCATAATCCAATTCGGTGCATCAACCTTATTAGAACCCCGGCTACCGTTTTTGAAAATATCCGTATTGGTATACCGCAAAAAAATATTACCATGCAACATCCAGTTTGTTGCTCCTTTGCTTTTTATGATCATATACATCGGGCTAGCATCGGGAAGCCAACTTGTACCTGATCCGTTCCTGTTCATCGGTAGGTTTCGGGAAAATGAGTGCGAAGACATCTGGTGCATGGAATGATTCATCATGGTATCATGTCCTGTATGTTTCATTTTTGCTGATGGTATTGTATCATTTTCCATATGATGTTCGTGCTGGGCAAATATTGTATGGTGAACGAGGAAGAATATCAGTATTATAATAACTTGTTTCATTTTGAATTATTTTTTAAAAGAAATGCTATAGCCGAAACTATAGTTTCAAAAATTTTCATCAATAAATTATCAGGACTATAAGGCACATAGCTACCATTAATAAGTCTTCAAATAAAGTCACTTTACTTAAAGGCAGCTTGATAACAGTTCCAAGACATGCACATTGAATCTTTGTCCCTTTTGACAGGCTTTGAATAACCCCTATTGAACTAACAGCCATTACTATTAAAGTAACAATATTTGTACCCCAGGGAAATAAACCAATAAGAAAGGAAAGGCCAAGTGCAAGTTCAACAAATGGATAAATAAATCCCCACACCGGAATTTTCTTTGCCACAACATCATAGGTGGCATAGCCTTCTGCAAATCCTTTCAGGTTTATCAATTTAAAAAATGAAAAGACCAGGAAGAAACCAGCCATAAAATGATGTGTCCATTGCAGGAAGTTGAATGCCCCATTTGAAAACTGTACCAATAACGTAACGATTGTGATATATGAAAAGATCAATACAATTGGCAAATATGAAACAGATGATGCACCGGTTGTCTCCATACTTTCCTGCTGTAAATGTCCTAACCGGGTTTCATCTTCAGCTATAGTGTAATTGCCTGCTTTATTTATCGCAGTTTGCAATTGCTGAATGCCGATATGCTTACCCATCACAATTGTAGCCTGCGGAGATGTTAATTGTACGTCGGCAGTTTGCACATCTCCGAGTTTGAGCAATTCTGATTTAACACGTGCCACACAACTACCGCAAGTCATGCCCTTGATTGAATATGTATGTGTCATAATTTTTAATTTATAACACAAAGTTCAAATGATTGAGCCGTAGAGCTGTTATACAATTATGTGTTCCTGTTACAAGATTTACTGATTAAATCCTGTCCAGCGGGTTACGATGATGGTCTTTTAGTTTCTTAAATTGGCTGGGAGTAAAACCTGTTACTTTTTTAAATTGGCTACTTAAATGCGCCACACTGCTATAGCCCAACCTGAATGCCATTTCAGAAAGCGTTAGCTCGTCATATACAAGCCACTCTTTAATCCTTTCAATTTTCTGAAGAATAAAAAAGTGTTCGATCGTATAGTTTTCTGCAGAAGAAAAAACATTGCTCAGGTAATTATAATCCTTATGCAGCTTGTCAGAAAGATAGGAAGAAAGATTTTGATTCATTTCGTCCAGTTCGCCATAGTGAACAAGGTTTATTATCAATTGCCTGATATCATCAACAAGTTTTGATTTGCTATTGTCTAGCAAATCAAATCCTTCAGCTTCCAGATTCTTTCTTATGCCCTGCAATTGTTTTTCATCAGCATCATTAATTAACACCACTTTTCCCAATTCAATTGAAGCTGCCTCTATGCCTGCCTGTCGAAATATACTTTCAACTGATTTTATACAGCGATTGCAAACCATATTCCTTATCCGTAACTCCATCATCTTTTTCTTTTCTTCAAAGCATTCAGGAATGTGTACTCATAGCCGAGCAACCAACTCTGCTTTGTCATACGCTCCATATTTCCCGCAAGCTGAAACCGGTAACCGATATTTAACTTGGACGTACTTTTAAAAATAAACTGCAGTGCCGGTGCTATGTCTGTAAAATGAAGTTTCCTGTCAAGCGATTGCTGCCCCAGCAATTCAACATATACATTCATGTTTACCTGGTCATAGTTGGTATAATTCACTGGCAATACGAGATAGCCAGATGACAAATTGTAGTTGAAGGCATTCATCACTGGTTCAGGTGTATGGTGATAAACTGTAGGATTTTCAAAAGCCCGTAAATAACTTGCAGAGCCTGATATCGCCAGTTTATACAACAATTGCGTAGCGATAATACCCGCCTGTATACCACTTTTATCACCAGCTATACTCAATTCATCGTAGCTGAAATTGCTGCGGGAATAAGACATATCCGCAAAAGCGGCCATCCGGAAATGCTTGTGTACTTCATCTGAAGAAAGAAACCTGTATTTGGCATAAGTGTAAACTGATTCCCAACGCAAATTGCTTGTATGCATATCTGCAAACGTAACACCTGTATGCAGCATCAGTTTTTTGTTTACACCAAACATCACTTCGGGTGTGTACCGCTGCATGAAGCGGTTTTCCGCATTATTACTTTTTGCGATAAAATTGCTACCTAGTTTTACTGCTATTGAATGTGCAGGCATATTAGAAGCCGGCTCTGAAAAAACATAGAGCTCCTGCCCTGCCGCATCAATACAACAGCACAATAA
>JAEUVI010000407.1 GCA_016787105.1 Chitinophagaceae bacterium
TACAAAGGAGATTATTATTTGTTTTCTACCAATCAATGGGGCTACTGGTGGAGCAATGATATGCTCAACTGGAAGTTTATTTCAAAGAAATTTCTTCGTCCATGGAATGGCGGTGTGTATGATGAACTGTGCGCACCTGCTGTAGGAATAGTTGGCGATACAATGCTGGTATTCGGTTCTACGTATACAAGCAAGTTTACATTATGGATGAGTACCAACCCAAAAGCGAATGAATGGAAACCTTTGGTTGATTCTTTTGAAATCGGGGGTTGGGATCCTTCCTTCTTTACAGATGATGATGGCCGATTGTATATGTACAATGGCAGCAGCAATGTATACCCGATGTATGGCATTGAGTTGAACCGGAAAACATTTCAACCTATTGGTACAAGAAAGGAAATGTATTTATTGCAGGCATGGCGTTATGGCTGGCAGCGCTTTGGCGAATACATGGATAATACTTTTCTCGATGGATTCATCGAAGGTTCCCACATGACGAAGTATAACGGTAAGTATTACCTGCAGTATGGTGCGCCGGGTACAGAATTCAGCGGATATGCAGATGGATTGATAGTTGGGGAAGGGCCGCTGGGCCCATTTACCCCCGAATCAGATCCGTTAAGTTATAAATTGGGTGGTTTTGCAAGAGGTGCGGGGCATGGCGCTACCTTCCAGGATGTTTGGGGTAATTACTGGCATGTAAGCACTATTATTCTTTCTGTAAAAAATACTTTTGAAAGAAGGCTGGGAATATGGCCGGCCGGATTTGATAAAGATGGAAAAATGTATTGCAATACAGTATTTGGTGATTATCCGCATTATATACCAAACGGCAAGGCAGATCATTTGCAAAGTCGCTTTACCGGATGGATGCTGCTCAATTATAAAAAACCTGTGCAGGTATCTTCTACACTTGGTAGTTACTATGCAAACAATGCTGTGGATGAAAGCATGAAAACCTACTGGAGTGCAGCATCTTCAAACAAAGGAGAGTGGATACAATCTGATTTGGGAAAACTTTCAACAGTGAATGCAGTACAGATAAATTATGCCGACCAGGATGTTGATAGCAACCGCCTCGGAAAATTCACCGACCAGTATCATCAATATAAATTGTATTACTCTGCCGACGGAAAAAAATGGAATATACTTACTGATAAAAGCAATAATAAAACAGATGTACCACATGATTATATTGAACTGGAAAAACCAGTGCAGGCAAGATTTATAAAACTTGAAAATATTCATATGCCTACCGGCAAATTTGCATTGAGCGGTTTACGTGTATTTGGCAATGGCAATGGCGCAATACCGGATACAGTAAAACAGTTTTTTGTTCTCCGTACTGAAAAAGATAAACGCAGCGCTTATATTAAATGGAGCCCTGTGGATAATGCATTCGCTTATAACATTTACTATGGCACTCACCCGGATAAACTATACAACTGCGTGATGGTACATGACTTTAATGAATACTGGTTTAAAGTAATGGATAAAGAGAAGCCATACTATTTTTCTATTGAAGCGATTAATGAGAACGGAGTGTCGCCGCGAACTACAGTTATGAAAGTGGATTAAAGCAGTTTGATTATTTGTGCAGTAATTCCAGCAATTTTAAATGAAGCTGTAGCCGTTTTAATGTTTTCTTTTCCAGGAATTGCATTAAATGCTTATAGAAATGGCTTTGATCATAATACCCGTAGTCGCTATAGCGGAATGTGCCGGGCGATTCGGCGATATGTGCCACTGCTTTTCGTATACGCATTATCTGTAAAACTTTTTTACTGCTGAGGCTTGTGGCTGTTTCAAAATATCGTTGTAAGGTTCTTGCCGATATTCCATATCGCTTTGCAAAATCTTCAACAGGATGGGCAAAATCATTATTGAGATCGCAATAATCAAGAATAGCGGTGACTGTCTCAACAGGCTTTAATGAGCCCTGGTATGATTTTACCAGTTGTTCAAAATATTGATTCAATACAGCCACTCTTTCTTTAAATGAAGCAGCTTTCTTTATAGCAGCAATTACTTTCGGATCCACGAGATAACTTAAAGGGAAAATAAAATCGCGGTATTCACCAAAGTTCACTTTCTTTTCCAGCAGCACAGGCGATACACGAAATTTTATTCCAAATAACTTATTACCCGGTTGGTGAAAACATTCAATGGCCTTGTGCCTTGGCAAAAATCCATCCGTACGCATCTCAAATTTATTTTCACCAACCTGCATGGTGAATGGATTTGCAAGGTTAATAAGGTAAGTGTAACCTGTGTTTGGAAATAGGGCATCGGAAAACCCTTTCGGATATTTTTCCCAGAGGGTATCAAAATCTGTTTCCCAAAAAAAATCAATAAATGATTT
>JAEUVI010000415.1 GCA_016787105.1 Chitinophagaceae bacterium
AGCTCTTTTTGAATTTTTGCCAGCGCTTCGGCAGCAGGTTTGCGCATGAAGGTATGAGCCGTGTTTGTATACAATCTTTTACCAGTAAAATTATTTGTCGTTGTATATCGAAGGTCGTAAACAATTCCTGGTGCCAATGATTTCAATTCAACCATTTGTTTTAAAGAATCGTCCTGTACCTGAAGTTTATATTGTTTATGCGTTTTTATAATGGGAAACACAGTGTTCTGTGCGTATAAGCCATTAAAAACCAATGTTGAAAAAATGAACAGGATATAAGGCAGAATATAGAAACCTTTCGTTATTTTGTCATTCTTGCAGCGCATGCGTAACAGGAAATTACTGTAAAAAAATATATGCACCACATCCATTTCAGCCATTTTTCTTTAACCAGGTTTTCATTACTCTTTATTTCGTTGATGCTTCTTTTTTTATCTGCATGTAAAGAGCCTTCCAAGCCGGAAGCAAAGGAAATTGTAGTGAAGGTGGAGGATATGGATAAAAAAACCAGCGAAATCATCAGCCAGGCTTTGCTGTATGCAGCTGATAATAATGGAAAAATTGACGATTCTATCACACTGAAGCAGACATCTGTAACACAATACATCTACAGCCAGCAGGGTGATAAAGCCTTATGGGTGCAAAAGGAAAACTGGCTTTCGCATGGAGATACATTATTTAATTTTCTGGAGAAAGCAAAGTTGTACGGACTTTTCCCGGAAGATTATCACTTTAACCAGTTGCAGTCCATTCGTAGCCGGATAGCAATGGATAGTACTGACCGGAAAGACGCTGCATTGTGGTCAAGGGCTGATATTATGCTTACAGATGCATTTGTACAGCTCTTGAATGATGTAAAACTCGGGCGCTTGCCAAATGATAGCGTAAGTCAGCGTACAGACACAGTTTTAACACAGGAATTTTTTTACCAGCAGTTTACAGATTTGATGAAGCCCGGGTCATTGACGCAAATTGTAAATGCGCTGGAACCGGCCAACAAGGATTACCAGGCATTGAAGGCGGGAATTCAAAGTTTCCTGGACAGCGCAAGTTTCAAACAATATACTTATATAAAATTTCCAAATAAAGACTCAGTTGCTTTTCGCAGAGATTTACTGAAAAGACTGAGCGAAGAAGAAAGTCTTGTTGTTGACACTACTGTTTTGCAGTACGATTCTGCAATGCTTTCAAAACTGATTTTGCAGTATCAGAAACTAAAAGGGCTAACTGCTGATGGAAAATTCGGAAAGCAAATGCTGGGCGCATTGAACTCAACAGACAAGGATAAGTTTGTAAGTATTGCAATTTCATTGGATCGGTATAAACTATTACCACCGGTGATGCCCGAAAAATATATATGGGTAAACCTGCCAGGTTATTACCTGCAATTGCGCGAAGCGGATACAGTACGCCTGCAATCAAAGATTGTTTGTGGTAAACCTTTAACCCGCACACCTGTGCTGACAAGCGCGATAACAAATATGGTGACCTATCCCCAATGGACAATTCCAGAGAGCATCATCCTGAAAGAAATACTGCCAGGCTTGAAAAGGGATACTGCCTATCTCGCCAAAAAGGGGTATATGCTTATTGGCCGGGATGGTCAGGAAGTGAGGCCGGATAGTATTGATTGGTTTAAATACAAAAAAGGAATTCCTTACCGCGTAGTGCAGGGCAGCGGGGACGATAACGCATTAGGAATACTCAAATTTAATTTTAATAATAAATATTCTGTATACCTGCACGACACTAACCAGCGTTATTTCTTTAGCCGCGCTGTGCGCTCGCTGAGCCACGGATGTGTACGGGTGCAAAGCTGGGATAAACTGGCTTATTATATTTTGAGTAATGATAGTACGATGGCAGAGGGGGTAGATGGGAAATATACTCCAACCGATTCAGTAAAATCATGGTTGGATAGAAAAGAAAAACATACAGTGGCTGTCAGGAATAAAATACCACTGTTTATCCGATACGTTACCAGCGAAGGAAAGAATGGAAAGGTTGTGTTTTATGAAGATATCTACGGAGAAGATAAACGCTTGCGGGAAAAATATTTTGCTGGTAAATAAACTCAATCACTATGAAATCCAGTATTATTTCTTTACTGATTGTATTGCCGTCTCTGTTTGTTACAGAAATGTATGCACAGAGCGATGCCAGTACCGTAAAAAAGAAAAAAACTACTCCGAAGATTATTTACGGTACAGCCAGTTTTTACCATGATAAATTCAATGGACGCAAAACTGCTAATGGAGAAATATTCAGCCAGAAAAAGCTGACAGCCGCCTGTAACATACTGCCTCTTGACACATGGATAAAAGTAACTAACCTTCGCAATGGAAAATCTGTGATAGTAAAAACAAACGATAGGCTGCATCCACGTATGAAGCGTGTGGTAGATCTTAGCCGCAGTGCTGCAAAAAAATTGGGTTATACCGGGCATGGATTGGCACGTGTAAAAGTTGAGGTACTGGGCAAGAAAAAACCCTCTGAATGAACGACTTAGCAGTTAATAAATTATTTCAGGATTTTAAACATACCAGCTATTTTTGTCCAGATTTAAACCACAAACTATCGCTTTATGAAGAAGCTTCTGCAACTATTTATTTTTTTAAGCCTGCTTGTTTCCAGTGCTTTTGCACAGAATAAGGATTATGTCAGGCCATCTGCAATCGGAATAAGTTTTGTTTTAAATGATTATATAACGCCTCAGCGCATACGTAGTAATTCACTTACCAGCGTATTGAATAATAAGCAATGGGCCAAAATAAAAGAACTGGCACCAGGTGTAGCTGTTACCTACTTTAAAGGGCTTACAAATCACGTTGATTTCGCGGGTACATTAATGGGCTCTTTTGTTACAGTGCCATTACCTGATAAGCCTGCAAGTGGTAATGATGAATTTCTGGTGGAAGCAGATGCCTCGGCCAATTTCAAAATGACTACAGAGAAATATTGGGTACAACCTTATTTATCAGCAGGAGTAGGTGTTAGTAAATATCGGAGTTATTATGGTGCAATAATACCATTGGGAGTAGGATTGAAGGTAAATCTATTTGATGAAGCATCTGTATTCCTTACATCGCAATACCGCATACCTGTAACCAAAGAAACCAATAATTATCATTTTGTGCATGGTATTGGTGTATCAGGAAATATCGGAAAGAAAAAGGAAGCCCCGCTTAAGGAAGTTGCGATACCGGCTACTCCGCCGAAGGATTCTGATAATGATGGCATTTTTGATGATAAAGACAAATGTCCGGATGTACCCGGAGTAGCGGATTATGAAGGTTGCCCGATACCGGATACTGATAGAGATGGCCTAAATGATAAAGAGGATAAATGTCCTGATGTAGCAGGTGTGGCTCGCTACCAGGGATGCCCGGTACCTGACACGGATAAGGACGGTATTAACGATGAAGAAGATAAATGTAAGGATACACCTGGTGTAGCACGCTACCAGGGATGCCCTGTGCCAGATACAGATGGCGATGGCGTGAATGATGAGGAAGATAAATGTCCGGGTATTGCAGGTACAATAGAAAACCAGGGATGCCCTCCTATAGCAGAGGAAGTGATTAAGAAAGTAAACTATGCAGCAAAAAATATTTACTTCGCAACAGGAAGTTATAAGTTGCTCAGCAAGTCAAACAAAGGGTTGAACGAAGTAGTTAAAATACTCAATGCAAATCCAGATCTTAAACTATCTGTGCATGGTCATACAGATAATACTGGTAAAGCTGACAAGAACCAGACACTGAGTGATAACAGGGCTAATGCTGTTAAGCAGTACCTTATCAGCAAAGGAATAGACGAAGCCAGGTTAAGCAGCATGGGGCATGGTCAGGATGAACCGGTAGCAGATAATAAAACATCAGCAGGCCGTGCAAAGAACAGAAGAGTGGAGTTAAAGCTGGATTATTAAGAGAGTGCAAATGTGAAGCACGAAAATAAGACCTGAACAGAACTGGTTTTTTCAATACGAATTACAAAAAAGTGTCCTGCCATCAGCGGGACACTTTTTTTGCACAAACGTTTTCCTGCTGCATAAACTATCAAGTTCATTATTTTTGAAATATGCAAAATATAAAAAACATCATTTTCGATCTTGGCGGTGTGATCATGAATATTGATTTCAAAAAAACAGAAGAAGCATTTCACGTGCTGGGACTGGAGAATTTTTCTGATCATATCAGCCAGTTTCATATCACTGATTTTTTTGAAAAATATGAAACGGGTATGCTGAGCGATGAGGATTTTGTAAAGGGTTTGCGTAAGATATCAGGCAAAGACATACCAACAGAAAAAATTATAGCGGCATGGAATGCGCTGCTGCTGGATTTTCCGCCGAAGCGGATTGAATTATTGAAAAAACTCAAAACCCAATACCGCACGTTTCTGCTCAGTAATACCAATTCTATTCACCACGATGAATTCCAGGAAAGATTGAAAAGAGAACAGGGCGTTTATCTCGAAGATTTGTTTGAAAGAACCTATTATTCGCATGTGGCCAACCTGCGCAAACCAGAGTCTGCTATTTTCGAGCTTGTTTTGAATGATAACAAACTTATACCATCCGAAACATTGTTTGTTGATGATACCGCTTCCAATTTTCCGCAGGCGGAAAAATTAGGAATACAGGTTTATCATCTGAAGAAGGGGATGGATATAACGGAGATTGAATTCTGATAAAACAAAATGGCCTGCAATAAAGCAAGCCCTTTTCAATTATCATTTCAAGAGTTTTCAATTATTCTTTCTCTTTCTTACCAAACAGCTTTTTAAAAAATCCTTTTTTCTTTTTATCATCTTCTTCTTTCGGATCTCCGATTTTTGGATCTTTTGGTTTTACTGCAGATGTATCTTTGGTGATCTCTTTTTTATCATCGTCTTTCGGCGCCTCGCTTTCCGGCCCGATGTATTCGTTGGTCTGTATTTCAAAATCTTTTTCACTACCTACACCCTGGTCTGTCCCTTCTGCACCAGGATTGGTATTGCCTATCATATTTATAATGTCCGCACTGTTGATTTCATTTTCCATTTGAGCAGGTTTGTTAAACCGCGCTTCTTTATCTATTCCCAATGATTTATCTGCATATACTTTTTTGAAAAAATATTCCCATATCGGCCTCGCAGCCTGGCCACCAAAACCGAGATTATTTTCCAAACGGATAAAACGATCATCGCAACCTATCCATACACCGCCGAGCAACTGCGGCGAATACCCCATAAACCAACCATCGCTGTTATCATTCGTAGTTCCTGTTTTGCCTCCCATTTCTGCAGCACCCAACCTGCCTCTGAGGCCTGCCGCAGTACCGCGGTCAACGGTTCCCTGCATCATCTGGCACATTTTATAGGCTGTTATTTCACTTACGGCTTCTTTTCGGTTTACGCTGTAGTCAAAACGTTTCAGCACATTACCATTCCTGTCTTCAATGCGTGTGATAAAATATGGTTTGGTAGAAAATCCACGACCTGCAAAAATGCTGTATCCCCACATCATCTCGTATAATGATAATTCGCATGCGCCCAATGCCAGTGAAGGGTAGGGCTGTACTTTGGTCGGAATATTCAGCCTGCTGATAAAATCAGCAAATTGCTGCGGGCCTACCTGTTTCATAATGTAAGCGCTTGCGCAGTTGAGTGAAAATGCCAATGCCCCCGCCATAGTAACCTGTGGCTGACCAGGACATTTTTTACCAGCAGGTACCCAACCATTACCCTGGAAGAACTGTGCCTGGTTTTCACATATCGTTTCAGGAGTAAAACCCCTTTCTTCCATAGCCTGCGTGTACAGCAATGGTTTTATTGTAGATCCTACCTGGCGCTTCGTTTTCAGGTTCGCATGATCGTACTTGTAAGTCTTGAAACCGATGCCACCTACCCACGCTTTTACCTCGCCAGT
>JAEUVI010000460.1 GCA_016787105.1 Chitinophagaceae bacterium
TCAGGCGAAATGCTTTAGCTATCTTTTGCTGGTTAGATGATTGCTCCACCATAAGCTTTTGGGATAATACCCTTGATGCTTCCAGCACAGTCGGATCGTTCATCATCATTAGTGCCTGCAATGGTGTGTTGGTTGTTAAGCGTTTTACTTCGCATTGGTCGCGGTTGCTTGCATCGAATATGATCATGGATGGTGGCGGTACTGTCATTTTTATAAATGTATACATACCTCTCCGGTACAATGAGTCACCATGATCCTGCTTGTAACTGGCCAATACACCGCGCCCTGAAGTGGCAGCTTCCCACAATCCTTTCGGCTGGTATGGCTTTACACTCGGGCCGCCGATTGTTCTTACCAGTAACCCGCTGCTGGATAATACAAGATCACGAACAAACTCTGCAGCCAAACGTTGACGTGGCCCTCTTGATAAGAAAACATTTTCCGGATCTGTTTTTATTTTATCCTCATTCGTTTTAGATGATTGGCGGTAAGTAGCGCTCATTACAATCTGTTTCATCAATCGCTTTATATCCCATCCATGCTCCATGAAATCAACAGCGAGCCAATCGAGCAATTGAGGATGCGAAGGCAAATCGCCCTGCATTCCAAAGTCACCGGTTGTTTTTACAATTCCCCTTCCGAATAATTCCTGCCACATTTGATTTACAAACACACGTGCAGTAAGCGGGTTGTTTTTATTCACGGTCCATGCAGCAAGGCCAATGCGGTTTTGCGGATATTGCGTTGTATCAAATTTCATTACAGCAGGCACTGCCATGGGTCTTACTTCCACTGTTGGCGCATCATATACGCCCCGGTTCAAAATATATGTTTTGCGAAGCGTATCCAGTTCACCCATTACAGACACAGTTAGCTGATTAGTGTCTTTATAATTTATAAAATTGAGAAGCTTTTTTCTATCCTCGTCCGTAATTGAGAGCAAAGGTGTTTTAGCAGGTTTTGACTGACTTACATCTCCCTCAAAACCGGCTTCCTTAGTATTGTTGAAGAAAGCAAATAAAGAATAATAGTCCTTTTGCTTGAACGGATCATATTTGTGATCGTGGCACTGCGCACATTCCATCGTGATGCCAAGGATACCTTTACTGTATGTCTTTGTTTTATCCAGTATATACTCAATGCGATATTCTTCAGGTATTACACCACCTTCCTCTGTGTATTTGTGATTACGGAAAAAACCTGTGGCCAATACCTGTTCTTTATTTGCTTCAGGCAGCATGTCACCTGCTATTTGCCAGGTCAGGAATTTATCATAAGGTAAATTTTCATTGAAAGCATGTATCAGCCAATCGCGCCATGGCCATTGCGTACGTATATTATCATCCTGGTAACCGTAAGAATCTGCATAACGTCCAACATCCAGCCAATGTACAGCCATCTTTTCACCATATGCAGAATTGTGTAATAGCTTATCTACTGCTTTTTCATATGCGTCCGCGCTGTTGTCTTTTAAGAAATCATCCATCATTTGTATAGATGGCGGCAAGCCAGTCAAATCCAGCGAAACTCTTTTCAGCAAGCGCTCTTTATCCGCTTCTTCATTTGGCGTCAGGCCTTTCTCTTTTATTTTTTCAAGAATAAAATAATCGATTTCATTCTTTACCCATTTTTTATCGCTTATTTCCGGCAAAGCAGGCTTAACCGGTGAAGTAAACGCCCAATGCCTTTCGTATTTCGCACCTTGTTTGATCCATTTTTTAATGATTGCGACTTCCCGCTCTGTCAGCAAGCCCAAATGTGATTCAGGAGTTGGCATCTGGTAACCGGGATCGTCAGAAGAAACCCTTTTAAACATTTCACTTTCTTCGGGTTTACCAGGTACAATTGCAAATGCTCCTTTTGTTTCTTTTAATGGGAGATAGGCAGAGTCAGCAATATCCAGCCGAAGACTGGCCTGGCGTTTATTTCCATCTGGCCCATGGCACGCAAAACATTTGTCAGAAAGAATAGGGCGAACATCAAAATTGTAGCTTATTGTTTTGGGAATTGCATCTCCCTTATTATCAGTGTTAGTACAAGCCTGCGACAAGATAATGACGCACACGGCCATTATAGCAATTACAACAAAAGCCTTAAACCTAAACATACAGCAAGAATTAGGATGTAAGTTAAAAAATAGAAAGGGTAAATCGGCTGGTTTTGCAGTTTTTTAATATGTCAATCGTTTGCGCCATTGTTACTATTTTCATAATGCAACAAAACCTTCCTCTTGATTGTCAATCGTTAAAATAGTTAGGGATGAAAAACCTGTATTTGTTATTCTTCTGCTTCAGTATTTTCCTTTTATCCTGCTCAAAAGAAGATAAAATGGAAACAACAACTTCTACGCTTGAGGGTAGCTGGCGAATGATTGCTGTGAAGGAAAATACAACCGGGATTGTATCTATTAAAAACGCATCCCTTGAAGGTAATGTGGAAATTACCTTTTTAACTGCAAATGCGGGCGACGGCCATTTTATTGGCAAAACACCGACTAATGATATCTGGCTCAGCGAGTATTTAACAACTGCTGATAAAAAACTAAATATTCCGTACCTGAGCATGACCAAAGTAATGGAAACAGATTGGGGATTATTGTTTGTTGATAATATCCGCAGCGCGGAAATGTATCACTTCGAACCAAATGGTAACCTTATTATTACCACCGCTCTTAAAACACTTACATTTAAGAAGCTTTAATTTATTTCATTGGGTTCATTAGCTGTTGCAATGTTTTCTTCGCGCCTTGCTGAAGAATCGTATCCAGGTTTGCCGACACATTTTCGCAAAAACCTGGCAGCAAGGATAAATCCTGGCCCCATAATGAACGATCTGCTAAAACAGTTTGTACCAAAGCAGTTGGCGGCAATTCATTCCACAGTTTCATAAACAATGCGGCCTGTTCGTCCTGTATGATATATTCTTTACCACTCAGTTCCCCATAAAATTTTCCACCCGATTCTTTTACAGGTTTCGTAAAAAAAATATACGCAGCAAAACCAAAAGCTATCAATGGTGGTACTGAATTATTATTTTCATAATGCTTCAGCAACACCGGTACCACACGCATTTTCAGTTTGGAGCTGTATTGCATCGTAATACTAATCCACTGATGCCGGATATGCGGATTACGAAAACGATCAAGTACTTTATTGCCAAAGTCATTTGCAACATTCAGCGGTACTGGATATGGTATTGCAGGTGCAATTTCTTCCAGCATTATTCTTTTCACAAAGGAATACAACGCAGGATCATCCATGCCTTCTTTCACCGTTTCAAAACCAGCTACATAAGCAAGCCCGCATGTTAATGTATGTGTAGCATTCAGTAAACGCAATTTTAATTCCTTATAAATAGTAATATCCGGCTCTATTATAACAGCTTCATCTGCTTTGTAAAAAGATAAAATACTTTTTACATACTCATTTCCCTCTATCGCCCAGAGGCGGTACACTTCGGCGATGAGTAATAATTTATCTGTATAGCCGGTTTCATTTTCTATTTCATCCAGTACAGGCTGGGCAGGTTTTCCCGGCACAATACGATCTACCAATGAGCTGCAGAAATAATTTGCAGAAAACAGCCAGTCAATAAATTGTTCTTCCATTTGATTAAACTGTGCCAGTTCAGCCAATATTTCCTTCAGTACTTTGCCGTTATCAGATATTAATTCTGTAGGAATGATAACCATTCCGCTCTCTTTACTGCCTTTAAAAAACTTAAACCGATCGTACAGAAATGCCAA
>JAEUVI010000469.1 GCA_016787105.1 Chitinophagaceae bacterium
CTGGCATTGTAAAACGGCTCCACGATCAGAAGCCAGAGTTTTTCGAAGCAAAAGATATACTGAACGTATTGGATGCAGAACCCGTAGTATATGAAGAGCAATTGAAGCTTTGGGAATGGATTGCTGCTTATTATATGTGTAGCGAAGGTGAAGTGATGGCTGCTGCACTACCTGCACATTTTAAACTCAGCAGCGAAACTATTCTGGTTTTCAATGATGAGTATGGAGAGGATTTTTCAGCACTCGATCATGATGAATACCTTATCGCGGAAGCCTTACTTATAAAAAAGGAGTTAAAGATAACCGAAGTACAGCAGGTGCTTGATTCTTCACATGTATATCCTGTTATCAATAAGTTGATACAAAAAAAAGTATGTTATGTGTGGGAAGCATTGAAGCAGACTTATTCTCCCAAAAAAGAAACATATATCGTACTGAACCCGAAGTATGATAACGAGGAAAACCTGGAGAAGCTGATAAATGAAGATAAAAAGCTACAAAGAGCAGAAAAACAGATGGAGCTACTGCTGAGTTACCTGCATTTAATAAAAACAGAAGGAGAAGTTGTAAAAGCATCGCTACTGAAAAAATCAAATGCAAGTGATTCGCAATTGAAAGGGTTAATTGATAAAGGTATTTTGATTGCGGAAAAAAGGGTGGTGGACAGGATTGCTTTTTTACCCAGGGATGTAAAAATTGATTTTGAATTATCGCCTGCACAGGCGACTGCATTGAGTGAAGTGAAAACTTCTTTGTCAGAAAAACAGGTTTGCCTGCTGCACGGGGTTACTTCAAGTGGTAAAACACAGGTGTATATAAAGCTGATAGAAGAAGTGCTAAAAAAAGGTCAGCAGGTTTTATATATGTTGCCCGAGATTGCACTCACTTCGCAGATTATACGCAGGCTGCAAAAGCATTTTGGAGGATATATTGGTATTTACCATTCAAAATTTACACAGAATGAGCGGGTGGAGATTTGGGATAAAGTAAAAAGAGGTGAATTGAAAATCATTCTTGGCGCACGTTCGTCCTTGTTTTTACCATTTCGCGATTTGAGGCTGATTATCTGTGATGAAGAACACGATAGTTCTTTCAAACAACAGGAGCCAGCGCCAAGATATAATGGAAGGGATGCAGCTATTTACCTGTGCTCTTTATTCAATGCAAAAGTTTTATTGGGAAGCGCTACTCCTTCGCTTGAGAGTTATTATAATGCGATAAGCGGTAAATATGGATTGGTAGAACTGAATCAGCGTTATGGAGATTTTCATCTTCCGCCGATCGAAATTATTGATACAAAAAAAGTAATACAGAAAGATCGATCAAAAGTAATGCTGTCGCCTGTGTTAACAGAAGCTATCAATGAAACAGTAGCGAGGGAGCGGCAGGTTATTTTATTTCAGAACAGGCGTGGTTATTCTCCTTACCAGATTTGCGGGGTATGCGGATGGATACCTCAATGCAAATACTGTGATGTTTCGCTTACATATCATAAGTTGAATAATAAACTGCAATGCCATTACTGTGGTACTACTTATCCGCCATTAACTATTTGCGCGGCTTGCGGTAGTCATAATTTTATTCAGAAGAATTTTGGTACGGAAAAAGTGGAGGAACAATTGCAGGAGATTTTTCCCGACGCTAAAATAGCCAGGATGGATGTGGATACGGTAAAAGGCAAGAATGCGCATGATGTACTGATACAGCAATTCGAACAAAAACGAATAGATGTACTGGTGGGTACACAGATGGTTGTAAAAGGACTGGATTTCGATCATGTGGATCTTGTAGGTATTATTGACGCTGATGGGCTACTGCATTTCGCAGACTTTCGTGTAAATGAACGTGCATTTCAATTGATGGAGCAGGTACGCGGAAGAGCTGGAAGAAAAGGAACTACAGGAAAAGTAATGATACAGACATTACAACCACAGCACCCGGTATTGCAGATGGTGCAGCTGCATGATTATAAAAAAATGTATACGGCTGAAATAGAAAACCGTAAACAATTTTTTTACCCGCCTTTTTCGCGACTGATACATCTAAGCTTTAAACACAAGCTAAAAGAGGTGGTGGAAAAAGCTGCTTATGAATTTGCAAATGCTTTAAAAAGTAAATATGGGCAATATATTGTAGGACCTGCTGAGCCGGTGGTAGGCCGGATACGTAATCAATACCTGATGGAATTGCTACTCAAACTTCCGCGGGATACAAAGCTTATTACACAATGCAAGGAAGACGTCTTATACCAGGTGGCGGTAATGCACCAGCATAAGTCTTATAAGAGTGTGACGGTAATTGTGGATGTGGATTTTGTATAAAAGCGTTGAGATTATGTATTTGCAGGTAGATAGTCAATAGCGTTTTTGAAATGAAAACGCTATTGACTATCTGCTAAACACTTTTACTGCAAATACAGAGTGATTACTTCTGCTCAAAAAATTATTTCTGAATCAAAATTCTGGTTGGTATCGGTCCCGTAATACCATTTGCATCAAATGCATTCTTCACCAATTCCTGGACGCCGAAATATACATCCCAATAATCCGCCTGTGTAGTATATGGACGAATAGCGAGAGAAGTCATGCCATCTCCTACTTTTAATACACTTACTTCTGGTTTAGGATCTTTTAAAACTTTTGGATGTTTTGACATGGCTTCTATAGCCACAGCCCTTGCTTTTTCTATCGGCACATCTAACGAAACTGCCATAGTGAGATCTACACGAAGATTGCCATGTGTATTAAAGTTGGTAATTACACCTGTTGACAATGGCCCGTTAGGAAGTATTAGTGTTTTGTTATCAGGAGAAAGAAGGGTAGTGTTGAATATTCCCTGGTCAATTACAGTTCCTGTCATTCCCTGTGCTTCTATAATATCACCAATTTTAAATGGTTTAAAAATTAGCATCATAACACCGCCGGCAAAATTGCCCAATGTGCCGTTTAGTGCCGAACCAATTGCTACACCGGCACCAACTATTAACGCGGCGAATGATGATGTATCCACGCCCAGTATTCCGAAGATGGTGATGATGAGTAATACGAGACAAATGATTTTGAAAAAGGACACAAGGAATGACTGTAGTGACGGATCAAATTTTCTTGCCTGCAGCGTTTTACGGAGTAGTGCTCCAAGCCGGCCGATAATCCAACTGCCGATAATGTAAAAAAGAATGGCACCGATAATTTTAGGCGCATAAGCTAAAGCTGAATTTATAAAACGGGAAGCGATATCTGAGCTTTTGGTGAGTACTTGCTCAGCTTGTAATAAGAAGAACATATGAGTGGTTTTGATAAAAAAGAAATTTTAATCAGCAAAAAGACCTGATTTCGGCTTGCGACGTTTCGCAATCACAGTGAGGAATTATTGTTTTTTTAAATTAGCGGAAGTATGAGCGTCAGGGCGATACGATCTTCATAAACCCGTTTTTTGCGTTGAAAACTATTCGGAAGCCGA
>JAEUVI010000500.1 GCA_016787105.1 Chitinophagaceae bacterium
ACTTACAAGCCCTTCACATTTATGCAAAACCGTCTCTACCCAAAAGCCAAACGATGCAACACCGCTGATGACTCCTTCAAATTCTTCACCAAGAAAGTTTTTCATATACTCCACCTGCTTGTATTTGTTAGCAGCACGCTCTGACTCCATAGCAGCACGTTCCCGATCACTGCAATGCTTGCACTTCTCCTCCAGCTTTTTATCAGGCACTATATCGCCATCAATTACTTGTTGCAATATTCTATGCGTGAGTATATCTGGAAAACGACGGATAGGTGATGTAAAATGGCAATAATGTTCAAAGCCTAAACCATAATGCCCAACATTATCAGTAGTATATTTTGCCTTTGCCATTGTACGAATACCGAGCTGTTCCAGCACATGTTGCTCTGGCTTTCCATTTACTTCTTTCAACATCCGGTTAAATGATTCCGCAATTGCCTGGGGAGAAGATATATCGAACTTATGACCGAATTTTTTTGCAAATGCAATAAAAGGCAATAGCTTTTCTTCATCGGGGTCGTCGTGTACACGATAAGGAAAAGGTAAAGGTTTACCGTTGATTTTTATTTTAGAAACGTTTTCAGCTACGATACGATTCGCCAACAGCATAAACTCTTCAATCAACTGATGCGATTCTTTACTTTCCTTTATAACAATACCGATCGGCTTTCCCTTTTCATCTAATTTAAAACGTACTTCCTGCGATGAAAAATTAATTGCCCCTTTCTTAAAACGTTGCTTTCGCATTTTCTGGGCCATATTGTTCAGCACCAGTATTTCTTCAGAAAACAAGCCTGATCCATTTTCAATTATTTCCTGTACTTCCTCATATGTAAACCGGTGGTCAGAATGAATAATTGTTTTTCCCAGCCAGTAATGCTTTACATTTCCCGTCGGCGTAACCTGGAATATAGCCGAAAATGTAAGCTTATCTTCTTGCGGACGCAATGAGCATAAAACATTTGATATATGTTCAGGCAGCATCGGGTTCACCCTGTCTGGCAGGTATACAGAAGTTGCTTTTTCGTACCCAAACTCATCCAATGCAGTACCTGGCTGTACATAATGGCTTACATCTGCAATATGTACACCTATCTCATATACATCATTTTTCAATACACGAAATGAAATCGCGTCATCAAAATCTTTTGCGTCTACAGGATCAATTGTTATAGTAAGAATGTCACGTACATCCTTTCTTTTCTTTATTTCCTCCTCCGGGATAATATCAGGAATACGAGCTGCTTCTTCCATCACTTCATCCGGAAATTCAATCGGAAATCCATTTTCCAACAAAATTTCTTTCATTGCTACATCATTGGAATTTTCCTCATCCAGTACCGACACTACTTCTCCGATGGGACGTTTTCCATTTTTTTCCCAATCTAACAATTTCACCACTACCCTGTCGCCATCTTTTGCACCATTGAAATTTGTTTCCGGGATATAAATATCCGGCATTGGCTTATCCTTGCCCGATACAAAAAAGGCAAAGCCTTTATTCATCTGCAATGTGCCTATAAATTCAGTCCGCTTGCGTTGTATCACTTCTGTAATAACGCCCTGCATTCTCTTTTTGCCTTCAGCAAATTTGTTGACCCTCACGCGAACTATATCTCCATGTAAAGCAGTATTGAAATCACCAGGCCGTACCAATATATCAACCTCCACATCCTGTACTTTTACAAACCCCATTCCCGACCGCGTTATATCAAGCACTCCTTTCAAGTCGCGCTCAGTAACATGCTTCTTCTCTTTTTTCTTCTTTGACGCATTTTTCCTTCCCATAATAATCTATGCTTCTCTTTTAAAATTTTCAATGAAATTAATAACAATACCATTAAAGGTTTCTGCCTTTTCAAATAAAAAATGATGCCGGATTGGAATTACATACATCGGCAAATCACGCAACACATCCCGGAATTTAATTAACCGCATAGCATCTTTTTCTGTTGTCAGGATAATTTTTTGTGCAGCTTCAATCTTTTCAAATCTTTTTTTTATTTCCTTCAAATCATCAATAGAAAATATATGGTGATCCGGGAAATGGGAAAGAAAATATGCTTTGCTGTTTTCTTCAATCATATTTTTCAGTGGCAGCGGATTTGCAATACCTGCCACCAGCAGTACTTCTGTTTTTTTATCCAGGCGATACTCTTTCCGGCTTATGATATGATAAGGTACCCCGTACTTGATGGAAGTAAAAAATAATTCCTGCCCATCCTGCGGGCTTATTTCTTCTTTAATAGCGTTGGCTTCTTCGGCAGATAAGCCAGGTTTACATTTTGTAACAACGATAATATCCGCTCTTTTGTAAGATGACTTTAAATCACGCAAATCACCGGTCGGTAAATAAAAGTCTTTTGTAAAAAGATTGTTGTAATCGGTCAATAAAATATTTAATCCAGCGGTAATAGCCCTGTGCTGAAAAGCATCGTCAAGAATGATTGCCTGCGTTGCAGGTTTTTGATGCAGCAATTGTGGTATTGCTACTATCCTTTCTTCTCCTACAGCTACCGGCACACCAGGAAACTTTAAGTGAAACTGCATGGGTTCATCACCAATATCAAGCGCAGTTGTGTTTTCATCAGCCAACGCAAATCCTTTTGTCCTTCGTTTATAGCCGCGGCTCAGTGTTGCAATCTGATACTTGTCTTTCAGGGTTACAATTAAATATTCCACCATCGGCGATTTACCGGTACCACCTACTGAGAGATTACCGATGCATATTACCGGCAGACCGAATGAAGTGGATTGGAAAATTTTTTTGTCGTACATCCAGTTGCGCAACCAAACGGCCATCCAGTATAACAGCGCAAAAGGCAGCAGTAAGATGCGGAACGATTTAAGAAAAGTTGAAAACATAAACGTTTTGCGGAGTGATACAAATATTTAAAGGTATGTCAAAATCATGCTTGCCTTCTATTTTATCAATCGGTTCAAAATAAGAAAAACCTATTTTGATACAATCTTCACTTACACCTGCAAGAAATTTATCGTAGAATCCTTTTCCATATCCAACTCTATATCCCATTTTATCACAGATTAGCAGCGGTACAAGTACCATATCAATTGTGGCAGGGTTTATTACCGTACCGCCCAATGGCTCACGAATGTTATGATCCTTTAATTGAAATGGGGTGTCCACATCTACTTGTACAGCCTCCATGTTATTATTTGAAAAATCAGTACGCGGGTATGAAACGGATAACGCAGGATTTCTAAACTCAAGATAGTCTGTGAAGAGATGAGTATTCGGCTCATTATTTTCTTCAATAGGCCAAAAGCTGAGCAATGAATGAATAAAAGGCAGATCCAGCTTTTGAAATTGTATAAGCATCAGATCATCCGATTTTGCTCTTTCTGCAAAAGACAATGCTTTTCTTTTTTTACGGTATAATATGCGTGCTTCTTCCTTCAACATGTGGTGAAGGTAATACTTGTATAATATTCTCCCGGATAGAGGCAGCAGTTTCAGCAATGATCTCTTTTGTTATTGTTTCAAACTTTGGAATAGACGCGATTGCAGGAAAACCGCTCCAGCGTGTAATTTCACTTTCATACTTTACAGGCTTGTCATTAAACATCCAACCCAATACACGCAGGTTTTTCTGCCGGCTCACTTTAGATGTAAGCAACGAATGATTAATACTATCCGCATAATTGCTTGTCACAAGTATCACCCTCGCATTTAACACCCGTACCAGGTCTGTTACAAATTCAGTCTCATTTAATGGTACTACCAGGCCTCCTGTTCCTTCTACCACAAGTGTATCATTTGAAGA
>JAEUVI010000563.1 GCA_016787105.1 Chitinophagaceae bacterium
TGTTTCTTTCCACAGCATTGCTATGACCAAGTTGCCCTTCCGAATCCACCATTATCAGAACATTTGTAACACCCAGATCACTGGTACGTTGCTTTAATTCACGCAGGTAATTTTTGTCAGTTGGTTTATCCTGCCAGAAACCGGAAACATATTCTACCGCATCAATTCCAAAATCATTTTTTGCCCTGGCCGGAAAATCAAGATTATCCAGCTTGCCGCTATAAAGTGATTCCGCTAATGAAAACTCAGCTAATGAAATTTTAAAAAATGCTGTTACTGTGCCTGCTGATTGCATAAAGCGGTTTTAATACTTGTAAGTTAGGCAATGAAAATTCATTTTTAAAGAACACTTTCGTTTAATAAAGTTATTCTTTAGCGCCAATCGTCAAATCAACTTCTTTCATCCTTCCTTTTACCTTCGACAACAACAAACCAATACTTACCAATACAATACCACTGATTGTATACATACTGATTGGTTCATGCATCCACCAGGCGGCGAAAATAAAACCAAACAAAGGACAAAGAAAGAGCCAGAGACCTGCACGTATGGCATTTGTTTGCAGTAACCATAACCACAATTGTATTGCAACGATAGATACCGGGATAGCCAGCCACCCAACCGACCAGCCGAAGGTTGCATTAAAATGATTCAATTCCCCTTTATAAAAGAACAACATGAACGGTAACAGGAACAGGCCACCGAAGAATGTCTGCCAGCCATTGATGGCAAGCAACGACAACCCATCCCACTGTACGGATGAAAAATAGATGGCGGCTACTGAATAGGAAAACATGCTGAATAATAAAAGCAGTAAGCCACCGGGAGTTACTGTTGCGTCTTCAAATAATGGCAATGCGGCAACGACAATGCCAGCCGCACACGTAATAAGTGAAAGTCCGATAGGCAATGTCAGTTTCTTTTTTAAAAAGAAGACTGACATAAAACTGATAAAAACAGGATTGCTGGCAATCGTTAATGTTCCGATACCAGCGGACACCCACTGCATAGCTACCACATAAATGCCGAGATAAATAGTAATGTTTAATAAGCCATAAATGGCAACCTGCTTCCACTCCATCTTTACAGGCAAGCGCTGCCGTAGCTGCACATGCGCTACAAATAAAAGTATAGCCGCTGCCAAACCGAAACGGGTAACCGCAATTACCAATGGTTGTGCAACGGCAAGACCTATTTTAGTGGCAACAGCCGCGGACGCCCAGAGTACTGCGAACAAAAATCCTGTAGCAAACCATTGAAGGTTTTTATTTGGAAGCATTAATAAAAGTAAAAGTTATTTGGAGAATAATGAGCAGCGTCATGATCATGAATTTGCTTACAGATTGTACGAGTAATTTCATAAGTGCCTGGCTGCTTCTCAACACTTCTGTGTGCTTCATCAATTAACCGGCAACTTGATTACAAATGAGGTTCCTTCTACCGGCGCGGTTATTGCGCAACACTAAAAAAGCAAATATTAAAAGCGTAGCCAGTCCGCCAATCATCGCATTTTGTCTCAACTGAACTCTTGCTTTCTCCTGTTCTTCTACCTGCTGTTGCTTGCGAAGCGTTTCCTCATAACTGAGGCACTGTATTTCATTTGCCTTTTGCTGGTTGAAGAGGCTGTCTTTGATAGCTATCATTGCCGACTGATAGGCATAAGCACTATCTACACTGCTGATTGATTTATAGTATTCAGATAAAAAATTGCTTGCTCCCAGCATGGCTTCTTTGAAGTCGCCCTCTTTTGCTACAGCAAAAGCTTATGAGCTTAACTATTTGCCTGGGTAGTCCTGATACGATAAGGATTAGATGGCGAACGAAAAGCCGGAGTTTATACAGGAGCGGACACTAAAAATCAATATTTCTTACGAAATGAATATCCGAAATTTTTCTGTAAAAACGGATATAGTCTTAAAAGGAATTTTGCAGAATTAGTCTTTCTCTTGTTTTCGTTAAGGAGTTATATGTAATCAGAATTCTACATTTAAATAACATGTTGTTCTATTTTTTTAGGGCTTCCTGCATCGTTACTTTGTATCACAACAACAGAGAAACACCAGCTAACCTTTTGACACCGAAACCAATTTTTTGAGAAACCCGTTCCTTGAAAAGCCAAAACCAATCCTTTGAAAAGAGCCGAAACCTATGAAAACCCGCTAAATCAAATACATGTAATGAACACCTGAAGAATGTCAAACGAATCCTGAAATTATTTGGTTTGCAATTAAATAAGGCCCGTGAGTAATGGGCCTTATTTAATTGCTATAATGACATCAGGCCATTTCATCAAAACAAAAAAAATAGAAAAACACAATCACTATGAAAAAAAATCCCACATGCAAATTATGAGTGGAAACATCGCTTGTGGTAATAAACTCCTTCCCCTCGCTTAATACACAATAAAATAAATATGCACAGATACTTGCAAGTAGCAAATTCCTGTATTAATCTTGTAACGGTTTTTCATAGGATATTGGATTTTAAAACGGGGCTGAATTTCTATTCCGGCCCTTTTTTTATTTTCAGCATATCAAATCATTTTCCTGCCACCATAAATTACTCTTCATTTTTATAAAGCGGCATTGCGCACCATATAGCTATCTTCTGTTACCATCATTTATAATATCACATTAAAATCATGACGCTCTTTTTCTTTCCCTCTTTTAGCTAAGGTTCTTTTTATCTGTCCTGCTCATTCGTAAATTTCCGTTATTCGCATCCGTATATAAACATCATTTTTAAGCAGTTTCACGCTATGAGGTATGATAGCGCAGAGATACATTTGTACCAGTAATTCAATATCATCTGAAAGACATTTGCTAAAAACCTTTGAAAAACCAAAACAAAATCCAGTATCGTTGAATTTCCGTTTTTAATCCAAACCCGTCCAGGTTCTCTGATTAAAAATTTTAAAACGGTTGTCTGAATAAGGCAGCCGTTTTGCTTTCAGATGTTTCTTCTTCACCGTTATCCTTAACCCATTTTTTTATTATTTACAATATTGGCCGGCCTGTTATCGTTTTTTTATGCTTGCTATCCGCTTTACAATAAAATGGCAATCAGTTAACTTTTATGTAACGGATGACAGTTGCGTACCAACTAAATTTGTTGTCTTAAAACTTATTCTGTGTTACAATTATTTGTTGCCAATTTCGGATTCAATGTTCAGGATGAAGATCTCCGCGATTTTTTCACTCCCTACGGAGAAGTTATATCTGCAGAAGTAGTAACTGACCGGTTTACTGGTACCTCCCGTGGCTGCGGCTATGTAGTGATGAAAGAAAAGAAAGCTGCAAAAAAAGCGATTGCCGCACTACAGAATTTCCAGGTTGACAGAAACATCATGACTATCAAAGAAGCGAAAGCAGTTTCTTGTTAATATACCAATGAATCTGAAATCTTTCGATCTTTATATACATCAAAGCAGATACTCATCTCGCTGCTTGAATTGATAAAGCAGTTTCCTTCATTGTGATCGTCAGTTTCTGACAAATCCATTACATCTTCATCAGTCATTAGTTCCGGTTTTTTCAATACAGTCCAGGTTCGTCACTATCCAATAATGGTTCCTTGGCACCAATAGCTCTTTTCATCGCGGCCAGCTAACACGCATGCTGATACCAATTTCTTTGCAAAAATCTTTTGCACCCAAAATGAAATAAACAGTTACTCTAAAAATTTAAAAATAAAAAGGGCCTTCGAAGGCCCTTTTCCATCCTATGTAATCCTGACCCTATGTGCTTATCTTATTACAAAACGGCTGCTCTTTACCTGTGTATTATTAGCATCATACACATGAATGGAATAAATACCTGCAGCCATTGTGTTTGTTTTTGTCATATTTTCTACAAATTCTTCCTCGTTTATTATAATTGATTTTTTAAGAAATGATTGGCCCTGGTTGTTTTTTATTTCAATCATATAAGAGCCTCTCTCCAATCCGGATAGCTTTACCTTATAATTTGCTGTGACCGGGTTGGGCGAAATATCAATTGTTGTATTCTCTCCTTTCCTGAATTTAATCTTTATCACATTGGAATATGTGAAGCTCTTATCTGTACTCACTATGCGAAGACGGTAATAATTCACACCCAGTAGTGGGTTAAAGTCGATCATCTCATATGTGTTTACACCGGCATTTCCTTTGGCAAGCATATAAGCCATTGTGCTGAAACTGGACCCATCCGTACTTTTTTCCACCACATACTCATTGATATTTTCTTCAGCAGTAGTATTCCAGTTCAACAAAACTTTTTTCTCAATCCCCTGCCCACCGAAATTTATCAGTTTAGCCGGAAGCGTATGCACAGATCCGCATAACTGTGGATTGAATACATAGGATTTACCCAATCCGTTATTGCCTATAGGAAAGTTGAGTAACGTTCCGATTGTAGATCCCAGGTTTAAAACACTGTTGTTAAAATCCAATGCACCAGAGGGAGATCCGACTAATATTCGTGGCTTCGAAGTCGGGCCCTGGGTTTTTGGAATACCCGCGACACTAAAACCAAACAAAGCAGTAGCATTCACGCTCATAAAATCGCCCCCGTATGTAGCAACTACATCGTATATCGGAGTGGGGTTATAAGTTCCACCAATTATACCATAATAGATATAAGCCGCTCCACCCACCGTACTTGTTTGCAACTGAGAAATATTGGTACCGGTTGAAAGAGGCTCACCGATAACCAGGTCGCTAAAGCCATCGCAGTTTATATCGTACGCATTGTCAATAGATGCACCAAACAGTACATTTAATTGCATTGTATTAAGCACCTGTAAAAGGCTGGAAGACTTTGGAGACTCCAACACCTGGTCAGCCGTAACTGCTGACGCAGGTGATGAAGATTGCTTTTTGAATAAATGTACATTTCCTGTCTGAATAGAAAGTCCTAATGCGTTTGGTATTAAACCGCCAGTTGGAGCCCCTATTAATATATTTCCATTATGTAAGCCGCTCCCGGTTCTTACGCCTCTCACTTTATACCCAAACAAATTTGCAGCACTTCCCAATAAGCCCGAAGCTTTACCATGCAGTGTGGCCCCTATTGATGAATTGATACCGGTACCAGTTCCATAATATACATAAGCGCTGCCGCCAAGCACCTTGCCTGTCAGCACACCGCCCAACGAAGACAAATCAATTCCTGCAGGCGCACCTACAACTATATCAGGATGTCCATCGCCGTTATAATCGCCTACACCATCCACGCTATATCCAAAAAGAAGACCGCTGCTACTTAAC
>JAEUVI010000570.1 GCA_016787105.1 Chitinophagaceae bacterium
TTCTATTTAAGGTACTCACATGAGAAGGGTAATAATTATAATAACAGCTCGGGGGCTCCCTATAAGGCAAACAATTTTGATGCAGGAGTTGATTTAAGTGGTTTCAGTTCCTTATATTTTGGATTCCGGTTATTGCTGAACAAATAAATTCCGATACAATACTGATATTTGTGTGAATGAATAATTACTCCGGCACATACCAGGTGCAAGGTGGCGAAGCATATTCTGCCACCTTCTCTTTTTTAAAAGATAAACTCAATATTCATTTTAAAGACGAACATGGAAATGACAGAAATGTATTCTGGTATTATGATGAAATAATAAAAGAGAATTTCAGACAACAAGGATCTGTAACAGTAAGATATGGCGGTTATCCGGCACAGGCTATTGAAACAAGGCAACCAGGCTTTGTGGAAGAGTTGGAGCGGCGTTTGCAAAAGCAGAATAAAAATTTTTTGCTGAAAACATTTGGTCATGCATTGCCCTTCCTGCGTATCCTTTTTTTTATTATCCTCTTGCTGGTAGCGGCTTATATCTGGGTTGTACCATACATGGCTGGCCGCATGGCAGAAAAAGTGCCTGTTTCATACGAAGAGAATCTCGGTGATGCCATGTTCAGTTCGATGAAGTCAGGCTTTATCATTGATGATAAAAAGACGATGTACATCAATGATTTTTTTAATGAGCTTAAAATAAATACTCCATATAAAATTCATATCACAGTAGTGAAAGATGATGTGCCGAATGCATTTGCGATGCCGGGAGGAAATATTGTAGTGTATGATAAAATACTCGCAGGGATAGATGATTATTCGGAACTCGCCGCATTACTAAGTCATGAATTTACGCATGTACAAAACCGGCATACAACTAAATCATTGTTCCGCAATTTTAGCAGTTCCGCATTTCTTTCTGTTATCCTCGGCAATGCAGGAGCAGTCAGCGATGTGATTATCAGCAATGCCAATAATTTAAAAAATCTTTCTTATGGGCGCAGCCTGGAGAAAGAAGCGGATATGAACGGAGTAAAGATATTATCAGAAAGAAAAATTGATTGCAACGGCTTTATCGGATTGTTTAACATGTTAAAAAAACAAAACGATATTGAAGTAGCAGAATGGATGAGCAGCCACCCGGATTTGCAAAATCGTATTGACTATATCAGAAAATCGCCAGACTTTAATAAGAATGGAGTAAATGAAGATGAAACCCTGAAAGCTATTTTCCTGAAAATAAAAACTGCGGAGTGAGAGAATAATCCCGCAAAGACACTGAGATAAAAGGAGATTCTCAATGTCTTTGCGGGAAATAGTTTTATTGTGCAAAGGAAGCCCTGGGCCCGCCACTTGCAAAAATTGCCAGCATTCTGGTTTTTTGTCCGGCAGAAAACATATACATGCAAGCATCATCTGTATAGTCCATGTAGTTCATTGTCATTTCAACCGGGCGGCCGGTGCAGGTGCTTTGATGGCCTGCAGCAGGACAGCCATAATTAGCGGCATTGTGTTGAGGCGTATCATCCACCTGGTCATTGCCGCAACTTGCATCACCCCAAATATGGCGCAGGTTCATCCAGTGTCCTACTTCATGGGTTGCAGTTCTTCCCTTATTGTATGGTGCACTTACTGTTCCTGTACTTCCAAACGCATTATTGTCAATCACAACACCGTCAGTTGCAGAATTGCCACCGGGAAATTGTGCATATCCGAGTATACCGCCACCAAGGTTACATGACCATAAATTTAATTTCGTTGCCGGGCTGGTAGGAGCTATACCTCCACTACTTGTTTTCTTCATCGCATCATTGGTGCCCCAGCTTTTTTTGCTGGTCCTTTTTTGTATTACCTGATCTAATACAAATCTTATTTTGATATCGCCGGAGCGAACAGCCTGGAAGATTGCCGGAGTATTGTTATAATCACTATTTAATGCGGCGAAGTCTTCATTCAGTACATCAATTTGAGATTGAATCTGCGCTTGCGAAATGTTTTCTGCCGCGGTTCGGTACAATACATTTACCACAACAGGGATTTCAATGATGCCACCGGGAAGTAAGCGTGAAGCCTCAGCAGGATTTTGGCTTATTCTTCTTGTGAAAGCTTCAATACTTTCCATGCGTGCAGCAAGTGAAGGATCAGCTTTTAATTGTTCTTGTAATACATCATTGGAAGCGCAATTGCGAAGCGTGACTGCTGCAGGTTCATCAGCGCCGCTGCTTTCATCCTGTCTTGAGGATTTGTTACAACTGATAGAAACAAGTAAACCTGTGGTTACAATAAGGGTAAGTTTTCTCATGTTGAAGTTTTTGGTTTTTTACAAAGTGTGTATTATAAATTTCCTGTTAATTTTTTTCAGAAAGAAAAATAATTATTAACAGAACAAAAGCAGCTTTGCCATAAGGAAGCAACACGGGATTATTAAACCTTTGCCATTGTGCCGGGTCTCAACCCTAAAGCAGAAAAAGATGCCGTTGAGTAACCGTGAAAAGAATCAGCACCTGATGTGGAGAGCCGGCTTCGGGCCGGCTGCTGCCCAATTGCAATCATTAGAAAATATTTCTCCTGTTGAGTTATATAAGGCATTGCAAAAAGTTTCTTCCAGAAAGGCGGAATATATTGACGTAGCTGACGGTTACCTGAAAGGACTGGTAATGGGTATGCAGGAACTTGGAAGGCAGGAGAAAAAAGATTTGCCTAAAGAACAAAAGAAAATGCTGCAACAAAAAAGCCGGCAGGCAATTAAAAACCTGAACCTGTACTGGCTGAATGAAATGGTGGACAGCGAAGCACAGTTGCGTGAAAAAATGGCTTTCTTCTGGCATGGTCACTTCGCATGCCGCAACCTGAATGTGTTTTATCAGCAAGGTTTATTGGATATTATACGCAGAAATGCTTTGGGAAATTTTCGTGACATGCTGCATGAAGTTTCGAAATCGGCAGCGATGCTGAATTTTCTGAACAATAATCAAAACAGGAAAGGACACCCAAATGAAAACTTTGCAAGGGAGGTGATGGAATTATTTACAATGGGAAGAGGACATTATTCGGAGAATGACATAAAAGAAGCAGCAAGGGCATTTACAGGATGGGGCGCTAATTTGAAAGGCGAATTTGTATTTCGAAAAATGCAGCATGATGATGATAGTAAAACAGTATTGGGTAAAACCGGAAATTTTGATGGTGAAGAAGTACTGGGTATTTTATTGGAACAGAAACAAACTGCGACATACATCACACAAAAGATTTACAGGTTTTTCGTAAATGAAAAAGAAGATATTGAAAAAGTACAGTGGTTGGCGGATAGGTTTTACAATAGCGAATATAATATCTCCTCATTGATGCAGGATATTTTTACCAGTGATTGGTTTTATGACAAAAAAAATATTGGCGCAAAAATAAAATCCCCCATTGAATTGATAGCCGGTATTCAACGTATGCTGCCAATGGAATTGGAAAATGAAGAAGTATTGCTGCAGGTACAACGGATACTGGGCCAATTACTTTTTTATCCACCGAATGTAGCGGGATGGCCCGGGGGCAAAACATGGATTGACAGTTCTTCGCTAATGATGCGCTTGCGATTTCCGCAATTAATTTATGATACAGATGAGCTGACGATAAAGCCAAAAGATGATGATGACCAGATGATGGGAAAAAATGATACAGGAGAAATGAAAGAAGGTGAAAACCCGAATGGAGGGAAAGCAAAAAGATACGGACGCGGGGCTAAACCGGTAAACGCAACCATTGAATGGAATGACTATATAAAAAGTTTTGAAAAAGTCCCGAAAGATAATCTTGTAGTTGCATTAAGTGATTTGCTATTACAGACAAAAAGTAATGTGAATGCGGAGGTAATAAAAAAATATTCTGACAACAGCAGCCGGGAATCATTTATAAAAACAGCAACGATACAACTAATGAGTACACCGGAATATCAACTTTGTTAACATAAACATACTGTAAACAATAAGTAACGGGCAATAAGTAGCCTGAAGTTTATAGTATACAGATTAAAGCAGAAATATGTTCATTAAACGCAGGCAATTCATACAAGCAGGTTCATTGGCAACAGCTTCCTTTCTCGTACCAAAATTCTTAAAGGCATTCGAGTCGAAGCATATGGTGCCTCCGGGAAATAAGATTATTGTAGTGCTACAATTAAGTGGTGGTAACGATGGACTGAATACGGTAATACCTGTAGGCAATGATATTTATTTCCGTTCAAGGCCGGGACTTTCTATTGATAAAAACAAAAGCCTGCTACTTAATGACGAAGCCGCACTGCATCCTGCATTGTCAGCTTTTAAAGAATTATATGATGATGGCAGTCTTGGAATATTAAATTCAGTCGGATATCCCAATCCTGATCGTTCACATTTCCGCAGTATGGATATATGGCAGAGCGGTAGCCGTAGTACGGAATACGTAACTACAGGGTGGTTGGGCCGGTATCTTGATGCGCAATGTAAAGGATGTGACAAGCCAACATACGCGTTGGAACTGGATGATGTATTAAGCCTTGCATTGAAAGGAAATGAATCGAAGGCGATTGCAATGAAGGATCCAAAACGGCTATTTGGTACCAGTAATCAAAGATATTTTAAAGATGTACTGACACAGCATACCGGTGAAGATGAAGATCAGCCGGTAAATTATTTGTACAAAACGATGGCGGAAACTCTATCTTCTGCCAATTATATTTTTGAAAAAAGTAAATTTCATCCAACAAATGCTGCCTATCCCAAATCGCAAATAGGACAAAGTTTAAAAACGATTGCCTCGTTAATTTTTTCCGATATCAATACCAAAGTATATTATTTATCGCACGGCAGTTTTGATACGCACATTAATCAACAAGCGCAGCAGCAGCGATTGTTTACAGAAATGAATGAAGCGATAAAAGTATTTACAAAGGATCTGAAGGAAAATAACCGGTTTGACGATGTATTGCTGTTTACTTTTTCGGAATTTGGCAGAAGGGTATCACAGAATGCGAGCGGCGGTACTGATCATGGTACAGCGAATAATATGTTTTTCATTGGTGGTGGATTGAAACAAAAAGGATTGCTAAATCCATTACCTGATTTGCAAGACCTGGATGAAGGCGATTTAAAATATAAGGTTGATTTTAAAAATGTGTATGCTTCTGTTTTAAATAAATGGCTTGAGGCAGATGATAAAATGATATTGGGAAAAAAATATAGTTACCTGGATTTTATATAACGATTATATAAAATAAAAAAAGACCGGACATTTGTCCGGTCTTTTTATTAAACGAATTTTTGGAAGATTTATTTTTTCCCGGTTGCAACACGGTAAAGTATAATGCTCATCATAATAAAGAAAGCTACACCCAATAAAAAATAACCGCTTTCTCCAAGAAAGCCTGAAATTCCATGTTCCATATTTATACTATCCAAAAATGATTGACCGCCCGCAGATCCGCTAACAAATGCAATGACTACTCCTGCTATTGAACCTCCGGCTACTAAACCGGTTGCAAACAAATTCCCTTTGCCCAATTCTTCTTCTTCTGGAGTTCTTTTAATATTTTTTTTCTTTTCATAATGTTCAACAACTCCTTTGATAGCACCACCAATAAATATTGGAAGGGTAGTAGAAAATGGTAAATAAGC
>JAEUVI010000577.1 GCA_016787105.1 Chitinophagaceae bacterium
GCAAGGCGCTAATGTTGGTTGCCCTGCAGAAGAAATCGAAGTAGAATATTTCATTAAAGTCTTGCGAAAAACTTCCCGAATTGATGATAAAGGCTTACAAATAATACATAGTTTGTTCCTGAAAAATAAAGAGTAATCAAATCTTTTGTATCCGGATTATTATTTGTTTCAAATTTCATTTATCATCATCTTGTTTGTCTTAATAGCGACGCCCTAAGAAAGCAGATAAAAGTATACAGCGGGCAGCAACATGGTTTTTGTATATTTATCCTGCATGATAAATATAAATGACCTGCATATTGAAGAAGAAATCCTGCCGATATTTGATTTCACATTTAATATTCATTCCGGCAGGGCCGTACGTGACTTGCTGGAAAAACCACTTTCTTCCCTTGAAGTTATTCTCAACAGGCAACAGGTACTGAAGGGTTTCGATACCAATTATGAAATACTAAAGGACTATTCATTTTCTCGTTTTAATTTATCAGAGATACACGACTTCTTTGAAACGTTTTTTGCAGGTGACCTTTCCGCAGGTAAATTAAGATGGAAACTTACTTTTTCCGATAAGGAGCGCTCTCAGAAGAAAGGCCGGCTCATTCTTCTTGTAAGGCTTTTTCACCGGATATATACAACCTACACAAGCAAAATTGATACTTCTGTTTTTCCCCGCAACTATGCAAATGAAATAGACGGTCTGAATGATTTCTTCAAAGCATTTGATCTTGATCGTTATGAAACGGCATTCCGGAAAAATAAATTCGGGGTAAGCCATATGGTTGAACTGATAAAAATTATATCAGAGAAAGTAACAAATGGGCAAGCTGCTATATTCTGGAACCGGTGGTTTTTGTTTGAAGCCTACTTGTCAGTAAGTACTGCAATTCATAAGCACGGCTTTGCATTTCCATCATTTGGCGAACAATTTTTGTTGAAGGAGTTTTATCATCCCTTACTGAAAAGCCCGGTAAAAAATGATATCACCGCCGAAAGAAACGTTATTCTTTTAACAGGGCCAAATATGAGCGGTAAATCAACATTGCTGAAAGCAATCAGCCTCTGTGTTTATCTGGGACATATAGGTTTAGCCGTACCAGCCTCAATCGCTGTAATGCCCTTTTTTAATACTATTTCTGTTGCTATTAACCTTACCGATAGTATTGTGAGCGGCTACAGCCATTTTATGTCGGAAATAATTACGCTGAAAAACGTATTGACAAACGCTAAAGAAAATCATAGCTGTTTCGCGGTTTTTGATGAGTTGTTCAGGGGCACCAATATTGAAGATGCGCTGGAAATAAGCAGCGCTACTATCAAGGGATTGTCAAACTTTCCAGGCTCCCTGTTTTTCATTTCCACACACCTGCACCAACTGAAAGAAATAAGCGAAGTACAGTCAGGTAAAGTCGCAACTTTATTTATAGACTGCAATCTCAGTTATAAAGATATTCCTTCGTTTACTTATTAGTTAAAAGAATGTTGGTCCGATTTATATCTGGGCCGTATTCTTTTTGAAAAAGAAGGTCTCAATAAATTGCTGGAATAA
>JAEUVI010000411.1 GCA_016787105.1 Chitinophagaceae bacterium
GTACAGCACGAAGGTGAAGTATTTGGCGACAAAATGATTATCCGTGGTTCGTTAGAACGATTAGTGCCGGTATTAATGACAGCACTGGTTGCAGCATTTGCGCTGATACCACTGACAATGGACGCCACAGCTCCGGGTAAAGAAATACTGTACCCTGTTGCTACCGTTATTTTGGGCGGCTTAGTTAGCTCAACTTTATTAGACATGATTGTAACTCCTGTTGTATTCAAACTATTTGGTGAAAAAGCCCTGAAGAAATATCTGGAAGAGCAACAGAAGAAAGAATTTGAATAAACGTATTGGTAGTAAAAAAGAAAAACCACATGGGTCGGAGCCCTGCTTTAGTTTCCTTATTTATAATGAAACAAATTCTGGGGCAGGGTTTCCGCACCCACCAATTGATCATTTCATTTTATAACGAATTTAATTTGAGGAGCACTTTAAAATAACGCCATTGTAATGGAGGAAAAACAATTCATACCTGCACTCAGATTCAAATGGCTTACGCCTTTGTATGATTTTTTTATCAGCATTACTATGCCTGAGAAAAAAATTAAACAGGTATTGATTTCAAATGCGAATATCTATGCCTATTCAAAGCTGCTTGATTTTGGTTGTGGCACTGCTACATTAACTATCATGGCAAAACAATCATCACCTGAGGCAAAAGTAACAGGTATTGATATTGATACAGAGATATTGGATAAAGCAACAAAAAAGATAAAAGAAGAAAAGCTGGATATTTTTTTGCTTGATTATGATGGAAAACATGTGCCCTTTCAACGTAATGCTTTTGACAGAGTAATATCCTGCCTTGTTTTTCATCATCTTGATACAGATATAAAACAAACTATGCTGGCAGAGATATTCCGGGTTATGAATAAAGATGGTCTGTTACTTATTGCCGACTTTGGCCGTTCCAAATCATGGGTTCAAAGAACGCTTTTTAATATAATAAGAGGCTTGGATGGATTTAAATCAACAGATGCAAATGCCAGAGGATTATTACCTGAAATGATTTCGGATGCCGGGTTTGAAAATGTGGCCATTAAAACACGTTTTAAAACCATGTTCGGAGAAGTACAAATAATCAGTGCGGAAAAAATATAAATACAAATAAATACTATCATGAAAAAGAAATTTTATTTATTGCTTTTAATTATAGCGACAGCATTTACAGTAACAGCACAAGAACAAAAGAAAGAAGAGGTTTGCTACAATCCCAATTTAGTAAAAGATACCAGCAAGAAAAGCATTAAATCCATGGCCGTTGCTGTAATTCATGGCGACAGTATAAAAATCAATTATCATTCTCCCGGCGTCCGTAAAAGAATAATATGGGGTGGACTTGTTCCTTATGGTGAAGTATGGGTAACAGGAGCACACGATGCAACAACTCTTGAAATCGGCAAAGCGTTTGTTGTTGGAGGTAAAGAAATCCCTGCCGGTAAATATGCCATTTTTACTATTCCCGGCAAATCGGAATGGACAGTGATGATCAATAAACAATGGAAACAACACTTAGCAACTGAATACGATGAAAAGGATGATGTGGTAAGACTGAAAATAAAGCCAAAGAAAAATATGCATACCGAGAGGCTGCAATATTTTATAACGGATAAGAAGAATGGAAAAACAACAATTGATGTTGCATGGGAGAAACTGAAAATAAGTTTTGATATTATACTTAAGCCTTGATTTAAAATTCGCAGTTGACAGCCTGGAGAAAGTGGCTAATTATTAAACAGTATTAAAAATACTTTATGTTTAAAGACTTTCCATCGCTCCATCCCCTTGTAGTACATTTCCCAATTGTACTAATATTACTTGCAGCAGCCTTCCAGATAATGGTTGTATGGAAGCCCCATTGGCGGCAAATCTGCTGGGCCACATTATTCATAATGGCAGCCGCATTTTTTTCTGCGCTTGCGGCCAGTACTATTTTTCACGCAATGCCTTCTGCCGATGCACCAAAGGCCGCTATGCAAATATTTGAGGAACATGAGAAATATGCTCAATTAACCTTATGGATGTCAGGTATTACTTTATTACTTAAAAGTATCGGGATATTCTTTAAGATCAACAGAAGACTATACGAACTAATCGTTCTGCTTGCCGCAATCATCGCTGCTATTTTCCTATCCATTGCGGGGCATCATGGGGCAAAACTTACACATGTTGCAGGTGTGGGGCCTATGGGCAGGTATTTAATGAAAGACCATGGTGCCGGTCATGATGAAAAAGATATGGAAGGCATGGACATGGATGGAGACAGTACGACACACATGAACGATACACACATGAACGATTCAATGCCGGGGATGAAGAATATGCCTGGAATGGATACAATGAAAGGTATGAAGAACATGGAGAAAATGAAGGGAATGGACAACATGAAAGACATGAAGAATATGCCGGGGATGGATAACATGAAAGATATGAAAAATATGCCC
>JAEUVI010000040.1 GCA_016787105.1 Chitinophagaceae bacterium
ACTTATTAAATCCGCACGTATTGCAAAAAATCATGTAAAAGAAGAAGCAGTTTCATAAAAATATACGGGGCAAATCAACAAATAAAAAGCGGGGCTTTATTAGTCCTGCTTTTTTATGGTATCACTTCAAACAGCCAGAACTGCGAACGTTGCTTATCAGAAAAATTGTTATCTGCTACTGCTATAAGAGTCCGGTGCCCATTTGGCAACAGCGGCCCAAGACTCAATCCTTCGATATTATCAATATGTCTGCCCAGTGTTTCCAGATTCAATAACAACTTTTTCGATACCGGCTGTGACGGAGGTTGTGCTATGAGTGAATTAACAGCAGAAATATCCGAAGCTCCACTTATATCAGCGAGGTAGAAACGAACATAAGAAGGTATGCGACCTGTGATATAAGCACGTTCAGTTACAATGAATTTATCATTGCCAATGTATAAAATATCTGATACACCATTAATCTTAAATGCAGATGGAGGATCTGGCAGATATGGCACAGCATCTATTTTGTAAGCGTACTGAGCAATTTGTTTTCTTGTCTTTGTATCAAACTTTAAAATTCGAATCCACGCTGTTGAATCTCCGGTAGCTGCACGTGGGCCATCTTCATAAATTGGTTCTTCTACACTTACAAACATTGAAGTGTAGGTATTATTAAACGTTAAACCTTCAAAAACACTATTATGCCTAAGCCCGTTTTCTGTCAGGTACATGTGCATATTGGGAGGCAATGCAAAACTATCTTTGAATGAGCCATTCCTGTTGGCGGCAATAATTACAGGATTCTGAACCTGCAATATGCCATCATTATTTTTTGCTCTTTGTCCTTCCGAGCCATATACCAACTCATCTTGTACCGGGTTATAACGCATGGATTCTGCATCCAGCGAATGATACCTGTCTTTGCGGATATCGGGATATTCGCGGCCAATTGTATCCAGCAGCGGAACCATGTCAAGTATTTTGACACTGTCAATTCCCTTTTCTGTAAGATATATTTTGGCAGTATAATAACGGGCAGGCCCATAGGCAGACGGATCATCGCTAATCAAATAATAAATATCATTTGTCTTATCATAATCAATAGATGACAGGCCCCCGATAGTCGAATTTTTTAATTGCATGGCCCCCGGCAAATCATATTCGCCCAGCACCCGCAGACTACTGATAGAAATTTCATCTTCATTTTTAGCAATATGCCTGGAAGAAAAACAGGCTGATAAACATATTGTACAACCAATGACAAAAAACCAATTACGCATTTACCAAAAAAATTAAAAGTAAATAAAGCGGGAGATTCGCTTATGCTATTCAACAGCATCCAATACTGCTTCAAGAAATTTGTTTTCATCAAACTTATGAAGTCCGAGCCGTACAACAACCAACTGCCTTGAAGGAATAATATAAATCCGCTGGCCATTGTATCCATCTGCATAAAACATATCAGCATGCACATTCGGATAAATATGCTGCTGTGGGTTTTCCGCACTAATACCATTTAACCAGAATTGAAAGCCATATTCTTTTTCATTATTTGCAACAGCGGGTGTGGTAGTTTGCTTTACCCACCCTTCAGGTAAAATACGTTCGCCATTCCATACACCATCGTTTAAATACAACAAACCAAATCGTGCATAATCCCTGGCCGTTCCAAACGGGTATGAAGAACCGACAAACGTTCCCGATGCATCTGGTTCGAAAATGAAATCGTTCATTCCGATTTTATAAAAGAGTTCATTAAACAGGAAAGATTCATAATCCTTCTCTCCTACTGTTGTACGCACAATACGTGCAAGAATATTACTATTGCCGCTGGAATAATAAAATGTTGAACCCGGCTTGTGCTTCAAAGGAGAATTAGCAGCATAGGCAGCCATATCGCCTCTTTTAAACAGCATATTGGTTGCACCACTTGGTTTTGAATAATTCTCTTCGAAATCAAGGCCAGTTGTTTGTTGCAGCAAGTTTTGCAAAGTAATCGCATGTCGTGGATCGTTATCGTTCTTCCATTCAGCGACAGGAGCCGGCTTTGAAATATCCAATTTGCCCTGCTTTACCAGGATACCAATCAAAGCGGATGTAATACTTTTTCCCATTGACCATCCGATTAACCGCGTATCCTTGTTAAAACCAGGTGCATATTTTTCGGCAACAATTTGTCCTTTGTAAACAACCAGTGCCGCCTGCGTATGTATACGGGCCTCTGCGTCGGGTTCGGCAAAAGGAAGTTCAATCGCA
>JAEUVI010000071.1 GCA_016787105.1 Chitinophagaceae bacterium
TAAATGATTTTACAGTTACCCCCTGCGGATTTAGCTTCCCGAATACATTTCGTATCACGCCATCTTTTCCACTGGCATCCATACCCTGTATTACTATGAGTATTGAATGCTTGCCTTCAGCATATAGCAGGTTTTGTAATCCATTTAATTCGTCCAGTATCTCCTCTGTCTTCTTCTTTATCTTATCTTTATCCATCTCTTTTGGAGCACGGGTGCTTATTTCAGCAAGTTTTATTTTTCCCATATCGGTTGTATTAAATATGCAGGCAATATAGAATTTTTATTAATGCCTCCCTTGTTTTGAATTATCATCTGTTCAGCCCCGTAGTTATACATGATAAACAGTAAATTAATAAACTGGGTTTTATTTCTCACCCTTTGTCTTATATGGGGTAGTTCATTTATTTTAATGAAAATAAGCAGGGCTCATTTAACGGGTGTGCAGATTGCCTCGCTGAGAATATTTTCTGCAGGTGCAATATTAATTCCTTTTGGAATCGTTCATATCTCAAAAATACCGCATACAAAAATTTTACCTGTTATAGCAACCGGTTTTACCGGAAATTTATTACCTGCATTCATGTATGCTTTGGCTATTGCTAACGGGCTTGATAGTTCGTTATCTGCTATTCTCAATTCACTTACTCCTATTTGCGTTGTTATTATCGGATTTATTTTCTTTAAAAATAAAATCAGCGGAAGCAAACTAACGGGCATTGTTGTTGGCTTTACAGGATTATGCTTATTATTTTTCAACAGGAATATGGACTTTCAAAATTCACATTTTGCCTTACTGGTATTAGTAGCTGCTATTTCGTATGGCTTAAATGTAAACTTTGTAAGTCATTTTCTCAAAGGGCTGAACCCTGTACATATTGCAACCATATCGCTTTCGTTTATGGCTATTCCGTCTTTTATTATTTTATGGCAAAAGCATTTCTTTTCATTGCCATTCAATGAAAGAGTAGTTCAGCAGTCTGTACTTGCCTCGGTAGTTCTTGGTATTGCTGGCAGTACTGTCGGCACCATTTTGTTTTATGTGTTGATAAAAAAAGCAGGTGGTTTATTTGCGTCACTGGTTACTTACGGGGTTCCGTTTATTGCGGTGATATGGGGTATTATATTTGGCGAACAGGTTACTGCGTGGCAGATAGTTTGCCTGGGAATAATATTAACAGGTGTTTACCTTGCCAATAAACAATGAGCTTATACAGCCATTATTTCTTTTTCTTTTTGTACAAGGTGCTTCTCAACTGTGCTTATGAATTTATCAGTAACCGCCTGAATGTCTGCTTCTGCATCTTTTGCAGCATCCTCACTCAATCCGTTTTTCTGGAGTTTCTTTATATTCTCAATAGCATCTCTGCGGATATTACGAATCGCTACTTTTGAATGTTCTCCTTCACCCTGACATTTTTTTACCAATTCTTTTCTTCTTTCTTCTGTAAGAGGCGGCAGAAACAGGCGGATAATTGCACCATCATTCTGCGGTGTTACACCAATGTTTGCTCCTATTATTGCCCGTTCTATTGGTTGTAGCATATTTTTCTCCCAAGGCTGTATGCTTAGCGTTCTTGCATCCATTACGCTGATATTACCTACCTGGCTGATAGGAGTAGGAGAGCCATAATAATCAACAACAATTCCGTCCAGCATCTGGGGATTGGCCTTACCAGCACGAATCTTTACCAGCTCAGCCTCCAGGTGACTGATTGCTTTTTTCATACTATCTTCTGCATGCGTCTTTAATGAACCCAAATCTTCTGACATAATATTTTTTTGAGAAAGGCAAAGCTAATAAAACAGTGGTTATTAAGCATAAAAAAACAGGAGCGATTTTACAATTGCTCCTGTTAAAAAATAATTTGTAGTTTATTTCTGCTCCGCTACTGAGGCTTCCTTGGTAAGCGTAACTACCTTGGGAGTAGTTTTGAAGTCTGCCTTTACTACCCTATCAGTTCTTTTAGCGACAACCATTTTTCTGGCAGGTTTGCGATAATATAAAAGCAATGCAATTCCTGCAAATGATATAGTAAGCATCGCTATCAATAAATAATTTACTCCCCATGACTTACCACTATATGCCAGTACGATAAAAAGAATATTGATAACAACACAGGAAAAAGTAACTGCTGAATGATTAAGGCCTTTATTCAACAGCAGGTGGTGAATATGGTTGCGATCGGGTGTAAATGGTGAACGGCCATGAAGAATACGGATAGAAAAAACCCGCAGTGTATCAAATAAAGGCACTATCAATATAGAAACCCCTACAGCTACAGGAGATAGTACCGGAACTATAGCAGTAGCGGAATCGGCAATATTGATAAACTTAATAACCAATATTGCATTTACAAGGCCTATCATCAGCGAACCCGAATCTCCCATGAAGATTTTGGCCGGGTGATGGTTGAAAATAAGGAAAGCTAATAAGCTGCCGCACATAGAAAAAGCCAGCAAGGAATAAGATAACTGGTCTGCCATAAAAAAATAAGTGCCAAAGACCACCATAGTAAGTACACCGAGGCTACCCGCCAGTCCATCTATACCATCAATAAGATTGAACGAGTTAATGACAACAATAATGGTAAAATAAGAAAGGGCGAGACCAAAAGCCTCAGGCACCTCATATATGCCAAAAAGTCCGTGAAGACTGGTAAGTTTTATTCCCGCAAGATGTATGAGAATAGAAGCCGCAATAATTTGACCGATTATTTTTTTAAATGCTGATAAAACAATCAGATCATCTTTGAGACCCAGAAAAAAAATAACAAGCCCTGCAGCAAAAAAGTATTGAAATTCAGGATTAGAGTATTCAGAAATTGACAATAATGAAGCAAGTAAAAAACCCGCGAAAATTCCAACTCCTCCTAATGAAGCAACTGGCCGGGCATGAATTTTACGATCGTCCGGCAGATCATACAATTTCTTAAGCTCAGCTATCTGCAATATTACCGGAATTGCCAAAAAAGTAATGATAAAGGCCACAGATCCTGTCAAAAAAACATCGAGCATCTAGCACGTTTTGATTTACAAAAATAATGGTGTTACACAATCAGTTAACAAAAACCACGGTATTTTTTTGCTGCCAATCTAAATAACCTGTGGTCATAGGAAATCAGAATTTGTGGACAGATGATTCCGCAATGTTGGATTTTGTA
>JAEUVI010000153.1 GCA_016787105.1 Chitinophagaceae bacterium
AGGGCCGAAGCAGTTAAAAGAGAATTGTGGAATTGAACATTCGCTGAAAATGCATTCGGAATTGTCGGCAGAGTTTATTTATGAAGCGATTGAGAAGTATGGCGGTGTGAAGAAATTCTATAAAGATTTTTTTATTACTGCCGTTAGCCCGCTTGGATATATAAAAGACGGTGTCAACCTGAATTATTATGATGATAAGAAACTGCAGGAAGCTGTTACTCCATTCGTGGTTGATTGTGTTGAAAAGCAATTAAAATGGAATGTAAACAGGGCGAAATGTATTTGTATTGGCGGAGAAAAGAATTATAAATATTTTCTGAAGCTAAACGAAAAATACAACTGGTTTGGCCAAATATTTCCCCTTCCGCATCCACGTTTCATTATGCAATACAGGCGAAAGACTAAAGAAAATTACCTTTCTGAATATCTTGATACGTTTGACAAAGTATAAACTCCTATCTTTACGGCCTGCAAATTTTGAATTATGAAAATCATTGCAGCCCCGCTCACTGTAGTCATGGGCTAATTTCTTCAGAAAGTTTTCTTTAAGATGGCATTGCCATCAGTATACATTTTATATCTATTTTCAATTTTCATTTTTTATGTCTCACTCAACTACTTATACAAATAAGGCATCTTATTACCTGTCATTTTTAAAACAAGCCATCCGGGGTGAAGAGATGGACTATACAACCGGCAGTATACGCAAAGCCGTAATTATGCTCGCTATACCAATGGTGCTGGAAATGATCATGGAGTCCGTTTTCGCATTGGTGGATTTATATTTTGTTGGTCATTTGCCACAAAGCGATAAAGCACAGCAGGTGGTAGGGCTGGCAGAGTCTGTAATCACCATTATATATTCAATCGCAATTGGCATCAGTATGGCTGCAACTGCATTGGTGGCAAGAAGGATTGGTGAAAAAGATCCTGAGGAAGCAGCGAAAGCTGGCGCACAAACAACAACGTTGTCAATTATTATAACCGTTGTTCTTAGTATAGCGGGATTCATTTTCGCAAAAGATATACTGAGACTAATGGGTGCATCTGCTGAAACAGTAGAGTATGGCGCAAATTATACACGCATACTCACCGGCGGAAGCATCGTTATTATGTTGTTGTTTTTGATTAATGGAATATTTCGCGGTGCCGGTGATGCCAGCATGGCAATGAGAAGCCTTACCATCGCAAACATCGCCAATATCATTCTTTGCCCGCTGCTTATACGCGGACTGGGGCCAGTACCTGCATTTGGATTAACTGGTGCAGCTATGGCAACAACTATCGGGAGGGGTATTGGTGTGATGTACCAGTTGTATCATTTATTTAACGGTAAGAGTATTATTAAAATGAAGGCTTCTTACTTTATACCAGTGTGGGAGCAAGTAAAGAAAATCATTGGTATAGCAGCGCCAGGTACATTACAGTTTCTTATCGGGTCTGGTAGCTGGATTGTATTGACAGCAATTGTAGCGCAATCCGGCGAAACAGCTTCTGCGGGTTATATAACAGCGATACGTGTTATTATGTTTTTTCTTTTACCCGCATGGGGATTAAGCAACGCGGCTGCTACATTGGTAGGGCAAAACCTGGGGGCAAAACAACCGCAGCGTGCTGAAGAAAGCGTGCTGAAGACTGCAAAGTATAATGCCATCTTTATGGGCATTGTTACTTTATTGTTCTTACTGCTGTCGCCATATATCATTGGTTTCTTTGCAGAAAAACCAGATACCAGGAAAATAGCTGTTGAAGCAATGCTTATCATTAGTTCTGGCTATATTTTTTATGGTGTCGGAATGGTAATGATGAATGCATTTAACGGAGCTGGAGATACCAGGACACCAACAATTATTAACGCAGTTGGCTTCTGGCTCTTCCAGATACCGCTGGCAATCTTTCTTTCCAAAACTTTAAAAATGGGTGCAACCGGTGCATTCATTGCTATTCCTGCAGCGGAAACAGCGATGGCCATTGCCTTCTATATTTTATTCAGAAAAGGAAAATGGAAGCAGGTGAAGGTATAAGATCTATTATATAGTGAGTGGTCAATAAACAAAAAGTATTTTATGCTTACCAGATTGTCGTTATTGACCATTCATTATTATTCATTTACTGCCGCAATTAAATTGTGTGTTATGTAATTCTACTCACGAAAAATTGATTGAATACAATCAATCGTTTATTCATTAAGAAGAAATACTGAATTCTAAGGCGTAAATATTCTTCTTTTACAGGAAAGTACTTTTGTTTGTTTGCAAATACACGGTAATGATAATATTTTTATAATATTCACCGTTTCTATAAAACTGAAAAACCGTACCTGAGTGAGAAAACTGACCTTGATTGTATTTTATGCCTGCATGTTATTTTCTTTACTTTCTGTATATGCAGGAACCAACGCTTCAACAAAGCCGGTGGTATACAATCCTTCTTCAGATACTGCGGATCATTTCAAGCCGGTTGTAAAGAAAACAGCACAATTAATTTATGATAGCCTGCATTTGCAAGAGTATGGTCTGTCTAAAAAAGCATGGGAATATGCTTACAAAGGATACCAGAAACTGATTGCGAAAGGACGTATACCCAATCCCGGTATTATCAGCGTTTGTGATTTTGGGTTGTCGTCAAAACAGAAGCGTTTATTTATAATCAATATAGAAAACTGTGAACTGGTATTGAATACATATGTAGCACATGGCCGCAAATCAGGAAGCGAATACGCAAGAACTTTTTCCAATCGAGCCAACTCACACCAGAGCAGCCTTGGTTTTTATATTACCGGCAATACCTATTATGGCG
>JAEUVI010000424.1 GCA_016787105.1 Chitinophagaceae bacterium
GTTTCTATTATTGTGGATCCCGTTATAGCAGCCGATGTAAATGCAGCGCCTATTCCACGCCCTACCAACGACTGGATGGTGGCCCAGATTGAAAAAGACTACCAGGAAGCTATACCGGATTTAAAAACAAGCGCCACTTTGCCTGCAGCCGATTATGGCAGGTTTACACAGGACGCCGCATTGATGGGTTTGATGAAATTGTATGCACATGAAAAAAGATGGAGTGATTTGTTGGCAACAGGACAAAAGTTAATGACTTATGGGCACAGCCTTCAGGCCAATTATGCCGATGTGTTTGCTTATTCCAACAAGGGCAATAGCCAGGAAATATTATTGGCTATATCCTGCCTCACCGATAAATCGAATAACATTAACCGCTGGCTGGCCATGTGTATGCCGGGTGATTATGTTGACCCTGGTGGAGTTAACATTAGTGCACAATGGAATGGATACAGGATGCCCTGGAAAACTTATGACAAATTTGATATAACAGATAAAAGGCTCACCCGCTTATTAGCCAAATGGCCAACAGGTGCAAACAACACCGCTATAAAAGATGCAAGAACAAGTGGACATATCGGCGCCGTGCCAATGAAATACGGACCAGACCCCGGCTCCGGCGGGTCTGACCAGGGTACCGATATTGTAATCTGGAGATATGCCGATGTCTTGCTGCTGATGGCCGAAGCCGAAAACGAATTGAATGGGCCTACGGCTGCTGCCTATAATTATGTGTTGCCGGTAAGAACCCGTGCAGGCTTGGCTCAATTTCCCGCCGGGCTTTCAAAAGACCAGTTCAGGGCAAAGCTGATGGATGAACGGCTTTTTGAGCTATGGTGTGAAGGATCGAGAAGAGAGGATTTGATCCGTTGGGGCACTTATGTACAACGGGCCATAGATGACGGTTCTCCGTTTGCAAAGCCCGAATATGTTTTGTACCCGATACCCACCAAAGCCATTAACGAATCAAATGGTGTGATTCAGCAAAACCCCGGCTATTGAAATTAATTCTTCGAGGCTGCCTCAAAAGGGGCAGCCTCTTTTGTTAAATCAGGTGGAGATCATCTACACCATCCTTCCCATAAAAGGATCGCTTTTGCTTTCTTTTCCGGTTTCCACATGTACGGCATAGCGTTTTTCCAGCCCGGTTATTTCTAATGATTTTTATTGATTCCTGCCTGATACACAATTCAAATAGAAATAAAGCACTTTTATCTTGGAATAAAAAAATGAAAGAGTAGATATCTTTTAGTTTACCACTTCAGGAAACCTGCTGCGGCTCTTTTTAAATATTCCATCAGGAAAAATTATAGTTAGTAGAAGAAGAATTAATACAATGCTAAACTCCATACCATTCCTTCCCCCGCCAACTACAAACCAGCCTTCTTTATAATGAACCAAAATGATACCTGAAACAAGTATGCCAATGTTTATCAGAGATGCAAGCTTTACGTATTTGTTGCTTAGTAACATTAGCGAAGTGATAATTTGTAATATAACAGTTGCCCAGGCAATTACCACACCAAAGGGAGCAAACCCGATTTTATTCAAAAACAAATTTCCAAAATCATTTACATCGTTGATAGTAAAAATTCCGTGAAGACTATGCGATAAAAAATTAACGCTGCAGCAAGCCTGAGAAAAAATGTATTATCGAAAACTTTCATGCTATTGATGTTTTTCTTAATCTTTTGTTATGTAAAGGTTTTATAGTTTTTATCAACCAAAAATACAATCAGGTAATTAGTGCTTCTTTGTTGTATATGTACAGATTTTTGTTTTGTGTAAGGAGTTAAATTTATATTGGTAATCATTGCTTTCATTCATACCAGGGTAGTTGTCGTTTGTGTATTCTTTTATGCAGACAGCTAATTTTCAGAAACACTTACGTTTGCAAGGCTTTTAAACAGGATTATAAGATTTTAGTATTAAAAAAGGGCTGACATAGAAATGTCTGCCCGTTGTGAACTATTGTTTTCCAACGTTCACATGAGAAAAATATTTACCGGCTAAAGAGCCTTAACCATTTTTATTTGTTCCACCACACCCGTGTAGAAAGCTTATCCGGGCCCTGAACAGATATAACAGCGTCATAATTTGTTTTATTTAAATCGTTTTCTGTTTGCGGATAGCATTGACGTCTTGGAATCTGGTGGTCTTCATTTACAGCATCTGGTGCAGGAGATAAAACAGGATAGCCCGTTCTTCGCCATTCAGCCCATGCTTCATATCCGTTGTTCATATAAAAGTTAATCCACTTCTGCGTTTGTATCTTTTCCAGCTTTTGTTCAAATGTATCTCCAGGTACAATAGCGATTGCAGGTTGAGTTTCGTAGTTTGTTTTTTGTGCTGGCGTGATTGATATTAAAGGATTGGTTGATACAGCAGACCAT
>JAEUVI010000156.1 GCA_016787105.1 Chitinophagaceae bacterium
GGTTTCGGCGGAGATATTATCAATATAGTTTCTAAGAACAGTGTTGTCGCCGGTCCGAATAATGCAGGCTATGGTTCAGCAAAAGCGGCACAGGCACACCTCTCACGGTTACTTGCAGCCGAATTAGGCGGGGATAAAATAAGAGTGAATACAGTAAACCCCGATGCCGTAATCGCAGATAGCAATATATGGGCAGGAGGCTGGGCTGAAGGCCGTGCAAAAGCCTATGGAGTTAAGGTAGAGGAACTGCCTGCTTATTATGCAAAGCGCACTTTGCTCAATGAAATGATATTGCCGGAAGATATTGCCAATGCATGTTATGCATTTGTAAGCGGCTTGTTGAATAAATCAACAGGTAATACATTGAATGTAGATGGAGGTGTAGCAATGGGCTTCCTGCGTTGATTATTATATCAGTTGAATAAGTAAGTTGATGCAACGGGTAGCATTCAAAATGAAATTATTTAAAGGGCAGGAAGCTGAATACAAAAGACGGCATAGTGAACTATGGCCTGAGCTACAGGTGTTGCTAAAAGAATCAGGAATAAAGGACTATTCTATTTTTCTTGAAGAAAACACTGGTGACTTGTTTGGCTATCTTACCATAGATGATAAAACAAAACTAGATAAACTGCCGGGCCTGCCGGTTATGAAAAAATGGTGGGCCTATATGAAAGATATCATGGAAACAAATCCGGATAACTCTCCGGTTAGTATCACATTACAAGAGGTTTTTTATTTACCTTAATAGTTGCCCGAAAACGAATTCCATGCAGCCTGAAAAATATAAAATAGAAGAATACAATCAACGTACAATAGCCGATCACAAGCGAAGACTTGAATTTATTTCTTCGGAGGTAAAGGATGCTGAACGAATCATCAATATGCTTGTTGATTTCCAGGTTGCGATTCCTTCATGGGCATTGGGTACAGGTGGCACCCGCTTCGGGAGATTCAGCGGTGGCGGTGAGCCGCGAAGCCTGGAAGAAAAAATCGAAGACATTGGCATACTGCATGCATTAAACCGTTCAAGTGCTGCGATATCATTGCATATTCCCTGGGATATTCCTGGCAACGCTTCGCACATTAAAGCGGTGGCTGCACAAAACGGGTTGAAGTTTGATGCAATGAACTCCAATACTTTCCAGGATCAACCGGGACAGGAACTGAGTTATAAATATGGCTCAATGCAGCATGTAAATAAAGCAGTACGCAAACAGGCTGTAGATCACAATATCGAAGTGATAAAATATGGTATCGAACTCGGTTCTGAATCATTGACAGTCTGGCTAAGCGATGGAAGTTGTTTTCCCGGACAATTGAATTTCAGGAAAGCATTTGAAAATACTTTGGAAAGTTTGCAGGAAGTATATACTGCAATGCCGGATAACTGGAAAATGTTTGTGGAGTATAAGGCATTTGAGCCTAATTTTTATTCGATGACAGTTGGTGATTGGGGACAATCATTGCTCTATGCAAATAAATTGGGTAAAAAAGCATATACACTTGTTGACCTTGGACATCACTTACCGAATGCGAATATCGAACAGATCGTTGCGCTGTTATTAATGGAAGGCAAATTGGGAGGCTTTCATTTCAACGATAGTACATATGGTGATGAGGATTTAACTGTCGGCAGCATCCGGCCATACCAGCTATTTCTCATTTTCAATGAACTGGTAGACGGAATGGATGCAAAAGGAATGAGCCATACAACCGATCTTGGCTGGATGATTGATGCCAGCCATAATGTAAAAGATCCGTTGGAAGATTTACTGCAATCTGTTGAAGCAATTATGCTAAGCTATGCGCAGGCTTTAACCGTTGACAGAAAAAAATTAACAGAAGCGCAGGATTGTAATGATGTAGTTGTCGCGCAGGAAATTTTGCAAAATGCTTTCCGGACTGATCTGCGGCCATTGGTTGCTGAAGCAAGATTACGAGCAGGTGGCGCATTGAAGCCTGTTGATTTATTTCGCCAGGAAAATATTCGTCAGCAACTTATTAAGAACCGTGGTTCAAAAACAGTATCAACCGGATTATAAATGCCAATGAAACATATAGCTGTTTTTGATGTAGGTAAAACCAATAAGAAGTTGCTCGTTTTCGATGAGCAATACAGAGTAGTACATGAATTGTCAAAAAATTTTGATGAGATAAAAGATGAAGATGGTTTTGCCTGCGAAAACATTGAAGCGGTAAGTGAATGGATTGTTCATTCATTTGAAGAGATTATTAACGATAACAGGTTCTCTATTGCGGCTGTTAACTTTTCAGGGTACGGGGCCAGTTTTGTACACGTTGATGAAAACGGTAAGGCGGTTCTCCCATTATATAATTATCTGAAACCCTATTCACCTGTTCTTCAAAAGCAGTTTTATGATAAGTATGGTGGTGAACATTCAGTGTCGAAACAAACAGCTTCCCCGGTATTGGGAAACCTCAACTCTGGCATGCAGCTATACCGCTTAAAGTATGAAAAGGCCATCGAATATGCTAATGTAAAATATTCATTGCACCTGCCGCAATATTTAAGTTTCCTGCTTACTTCAATCCCTGTTTCAGATATTACAAGCATAGGATGCCATACTAATCTTTGGAATTTTGCAGATAATAAGTATCATGAATGGGTTGCAGAAGAAAATATTGAACCAAAGCTTGCACCTATTGAATCCGCGGCAAAAGCAATACCTGTTCAGGTCGCAAATAAAAAAATTGTTGCCGGTATAGGGCTGCACGATAGTTCATCCGCATTAATACCTTATTTATGTTCATTCAATGAACCTTTTATTTTGCTTTCTACAGGTACATGGTGCATCAGCCTGAACCCTTTTAACCATTCCACGCTTTCTGATTACGAATTGCATAATGATTGCCTCTGTTATTTATCATTTACCGGAAAACCTGTGAAAGCTTCACGTTTATTTGCTGGGTATGAGCATGAACAACAGGTAAAACGATTAGCGGAACATTTTCAGAAAGAGCCTGGTTATTATAAAAAGGTAGTTTATAATCCATCTTTTATAAATAAAAATAGCAAGTTAACTTCTTCCGGAAATACAAATGCCGAAGTTGCAATGGTAAAGCAGTCACAGTTTGAAAACAGGCGGTTAGAAGATTTTAAATCCTACGAAGAAGCCTACCACCAATTGATCGCAGATATCATTGTACAACAAGTGCGGTCAACAAAATTGGTGCTTAGTGGTACAGGTGTAAAAAAAATATTTGTAGATGGTGGTTTTGGGATGAACCCGGTATTTATGAACCTGCTTGCAGAATCATTTCCTGATTGTAAAGTGTATGCGGCTGCTGTAGGGCAGGCATCTGCACTTGGGGCAGCACTTGTTATTCACGAATATTGGAATGCAAATCAATTGCCGGGTAATCTTATTGAATTAAAGCAATATCCTGCAGTAAAGCTTCAGTAATATAAATATTCATAACCCCTTACTTTTCCTTTTGTCAACTCGTAATCTTTCAATTTCAAATTGAAGCATACGATTGCATGACATAGTTCTTCAATTGTGTCATAAATTGAGGTCTGATTACTGCACTACTTCTTTTTAAGTATACTTTCAATTTCAAATTGAAACATACGATTGCATGGCATAATTCTTTGATTGTGTCATAAATTATGGCTTGATTACTGCGCTATTTCTTTTTAAGTATACTTTCAATTTCTTTAAAATGAGTGATAACAGAATATCAAGAAGGCGTTTTGTTGCTACCAGCGCCATCACATTATCTGGCTTGTCGGTATTTGGCATGAAATCTTTTTCACAGAAATTTTCTTTGAATGATATTATCCGCATCGGGTTAATCGGAACCGGCTCCCGTGGTGCAGGGCTTGCATCTTTATTGAAAGAGATAAAAGGTGTTGAACTGGTAGCATGCTGCGATATTATTCCGGAGAACCTTCAGAATGGATTAACATACGCCGTAAAGGGAGCGAAAGGTTATGCTGACTACAGGAAACTTCTTGAAGATAAATCTATCGATGCGGTTATTATAGCAACACCGCTTTTTTTACATCATCCCATGTCAGTAGCAGCTTTACAGGCAGGCAAGCATGTTTATCTCGAAAAGTCCTTGAGCTTTGATATTCCGCAGGCGCTTGATTTGGTGAAAAAAGTAAAAGACAGCAATCTTGTTTTTCAAATCGGTTATCAATACAGGTATTATGGATTGTACCATAAAGTGAAAGAAGTAATCGATAAGGGATGGCTCGGGAAGATTACACATTTTGAATGCCAGTATAACCGTAATTCCAATTGGAGAAACCCGGTAAAAGATCCGAAAATGGAACGTATTATTAACTGGCGTATGTACCGGGAGTATTGCGGCGGCCCATTGTCTGAATTATGCGCACACCAGATTGATATGGTGAATTACCTTCTTGGTGATACACATCCGTTGAAGGCTACGGGTATGGCAGGAATCAACTACTGGAAAGATGGACGCGAAACCTACGACAACATCCGTGTAATCTATGAATACCCGGGTGGAATTAAATCAGCCTGCACTTCTATTCTATCGAATGCATACAATGGTTACAACATAAGAATCCTGGGTGATAAAGCAACGGTAGAAATACAAAGAGACAAAGCATTGATATTTGCTGAATCTACAGAAAATAAACGCGGTACAGTGGACGGAGTAACAGGTGCAACGATTGAAGCTGTTACACAAGGCAAACCAGTTGAAATTCCTTTTTTAAAGCCGGGTGAAGAAGACACCGAGCCTACCATTTTTGCATTAAATGACTTTTTTGATTGTATACGGAATAAAAAAAATCCGGTATCGAATGTAGAAACCGCGAGAGATGCTTCAATCGCGATTCATATTGGTAATGCCGCAGCCGATACTGAAAAACTGCAGGTATGGAAGCCGGAATATTCTGCTTAATAGGCTGATAAAATGAACAACATACAAGAACAGTATAAGGATTTATTACAACCTTCCGAAGCTTTGCTTACAGATATTGCAAAGATCGAAGGTGATATACTGATACTGGGAGCAGGTGGCAAAATGGGCCCTGCATTGGCAAAGCTGGCAAAGCAGGCAATTGATATTGCAGGGTTAAAGAAGAGAGTGATTGCAGCATCCCGTTTTTCTGAAGAAGGATTGCAGGAAGAGCTGAACAATTCTAGAGTTGAAACAATTGCGGTTGATTTGCTCGACGATAAGCAATTGCAGCAGTTGCCGGATGTTCCGAATGTTCTGTACCTCGCCGGACAAAAATTTGGCACTACAGGAAAAGAATCTTTTACATGGGCAATGAATGTATACCTGCCGGGCCGTGTAGCAGAGAAGTATAAAAATTCACGAATCGTTGTTTTCTCTACAGGAAATGTTTATCCATTGTCTCCTGTGGAAAAAGGAGGGTTAACAGAACAGCAGCAAACAGGCCCGATAGGAGAATATGCACAGTCTTGTCTTGGACGTGAGCGGATGTTTCAGTATTTTTCTTCAAAGTATAATACACCTGTTTTTATTTACAGGTTGAATTATGCAAACGATGTGAGTTATGGTGTGCTGCTTGAAATAGCACAATCGGTAAAGGATGAAAAACCGATCGATCTGCGTATGGGATATGTAAATGTTATCTGGCAGGGTGATGCGAATGAAATGGCAATCCGTGCCTTACTGCATTGTAATGTGCCGGCAAAAATTGTAAATATTACCGGGCTGGAAACTGTTTCTGTAAGGCAAGTGGCAAATGCATTCGGGAAATTGTTTGATAAAACACCGGAATTTATTTACGAAGAAGAGGCGACAGCTTTGTTGAGCAACGCGGCTGAATCAGCACGTTTATTTGGAAGCCCATCAACGTCTTTGAAGAAAATGATTGAGTTATTGGCGGAATGGTTGAAGCAGGGAGCAAAGACAATTAACAAGCCAACAC
>JAEUVI010000158.1 GCA_016787105.1 Chitinophagaceae bacterium
AATGCGCCAGTTCTGTTTCAGTTTGAATGGATTCCGTCGCGGGTACTTTTATGTCTAATACCAGCAAGGTCATGGCAACAGCAAATACACCATCACTGATGGCTTCTATACGTTGCGTGTTTTTGCCGGCAATTTTGTTATAGTTCAGCATTGTATAAAATCTGATTCAGCAGTACAATTTTTATATGTATTTTTTTTGAAAGACAGAATACTTTAATTGGCCTGCCCGATATCCAAACGATCTATTTTTCCTTCGGCATTAATGTGGAATTTAAAATAGGTTGTAAAGTCGCCCCAGCTTTCTGTGTGGAAATGACCGGTAATATTCAGTCCATTATTTTCTACTTTGTCAATGCTGGTAAAGCGTTCGTGCCCACAGGCGTCTTTTACAAATTTTGAAAAATCCCTGGCATTGCCATCGTCATACAATTTTGCATCGGCTGTGAAATAAGAGAGAAAGGTTTTGCTGTCGCCTTTTTGCCAGGCATCAAAAGCCTGTTTTACTATTGGGTTGGTTAATTTACTTGTATCCATTTGTTTTTTTGATGTTGTTGAAGTTTTGGGTGATGTTGTTTGTCCGCAAGCGGTGAAACTTAAGGCAGACAAAAGAAAGATTCCGTAAAATAATTTGATCATGTTATGCAGATTTTGAAAGCGGGTGCTGCAGATAAATAATAATCAGGTTCAGCAACAAAAACGGTAACTCAATAGCCACACCTTTCAGATCTTTATCTAATAAGTGAAGGCAAATGATTAATAAAATACCTGCAGCCATTAAGAAGTTTCCCCAAACAAATGTTTTGGGAAACAAAATGAGTACGGCAGCAATAATAGTAATAGCGCCATTGATGCTAATGGCCGTTGAGCTGAAATTCCACTTACTAAAAAGGGTAACCATTTCGGGTTTATTGGTAAGCATGGCATAGCCTTGTTTGAAACCCATGTAAACTGCAAAAAGAATAAGGATTGAGTTGATGATTTTGAGTATCATGATTTTTTGATTTTATAAAAACATTCCCCCTGAAACTTCGATGCGTTGTGCATTTACCCATTTAGCGGCATCGCTGCACAAAAATGCCACCACACTTCCAATATCATCTGGTTTACCAACACGGCCCAAAGCAGTTTGCGAAGCAATCATGGTATTCAAATCTTTATTATCTCTAACGGCGCCACCGCCAAAATCAGTTTCAATAGCACCCGGGGCAACAACATTTACTCTTATACCTCTTGCGCCTAAAGACTTTGCCTGGTATTTTGTAAGCGTTTCTACTCCGCCTTTCATCACGGCATACGCATCATAGCCAGGTAAAGTGAAACGAGCCAAACCTGTAGAAATATTTACAATGGCACCGCCATCATTCATCAGGGGCAATAATTTCTGTGAAAGGAAGAATGCACTTTTGAGATGAATGTTTACCATGCTGTCAAACTGCTCTTCTGTGGTATCCATATACCCACTATGTATGCCAACGCCGGCATTGTTTACCAAATAATCAAACTTGCTTGCGCCAAACTCTGATTGTAAAACTGATTGGATTTTGTTTGCAAAATCTGTAAAACCGGAAGATTTTGACACGTCTAATTGCAAGGCGACTGCCTTTTGATTTAAGGTTTTTATTTCTGCCACTACCTTATCCGCCTCCGTTTGTTTGGATTGATAAGTTACTATTACATCAATACCATTTTTTGCAAGAGCCAAAGCCATATCTCTGCCCAGGCCGCGGCTGCTGCCGGTTACTATCGCTATTTTTGCCATTCTTAGTTTATTTAAAATTAAGCGACAAATTTAGACTGGGATTGATGTTGCGAAATGGTGTTATTTTCAGTTTTTTGCTTGCGGTATTGCAATGGCGTAATGCCTTCCATTGCCTTGAAGAATTTAGTAAAATTGGTAGGCTCGTTGTAGGTTAGTTTATAGCAGATATCTTTTATTGATAGTGAATTGTCGTCCAGCATTTTTTTTGCTTCCACAATAATCCTTTCTTCCATATGGTCGCAGGGCGATTTTCCCGTGGTTAATTTTATGGTATTGCTGAAATGTCTTGGGTCGATGTGCAGCAACGAAGCAAAGTCTTTTACATGGTACATATGCTCTGCTTTGCCAGCCAGGATATCATCAAAATGCTGCGCCATGATTTTTAAAAAATCGCTGGTGATTTCATCCTTTCTTGACTGTATCTTATTCGGGAGTTTCATTTTACTGTCATTTTACTTGCGGTAAATAGTCGCACCAAACCTGGCTAAAAATTGTGGCTATTGTATTCACATTTCATCTGCTCTGATTCACTGTCTTGCTTTTTGACAAAGTTAAATATTGAGTGAAAGCAAAAAAGCATGTGGTAAATAGCAGCTTCATAAATATTCTTTATACCAGTGCCTAACATTG
>JAEUVI010000160.1 GCA_016787105.1 Chitinophagaceae bacterium
AGGAGAGGGTTAGGGTGGGGCTTCTATTCATATCTCACTCCGTACGGAGTGACTTCACCGGATTTGCGATGGCTGCTTTTATCACCTGCAAAGAGATTGTTGCCATCGCAATGATAATAGCGGCCAAAGTAGCCCATATAAAAACCGACCAACTGATAGTTATACGATAAGCAAAATCCTCGAGCCATTTATACATAAAGTACCATGCTACCGGAACTGCAATAACTGCCGAAATAAATACAAGCTTTAAAAAATCTTTTGAAAGCATCAATGCGATGCTACTGACACTTGCTCCCATTACCTTTCGTATGCCGATTTCCTTTACCCGTTGCTGCGCTTCGTATATAGTAAGGCCTAACAATCCTAATGCTGCTATGAAAATAGCCAGCAGTGCAATCACAAGAAAAATGGTTTGCCTTATTTTATCGTCACGGTACAGCAAGTCCCATTGTTTATCGAGGAAATGATATTCAAAAACATTTTCCTGATCTATACTGTGCAGTATGGCGTTCATCTTTTTCAATGTAGCATCGATTTCGCTACCTGTAATTTTCACGGTAAAATGACCAAAGCTCATGCCGAGTGCTTTTTGAAAGCCAATAAGCATAGGAGCAATTGGCTCATGCAAAGATTGAAAATTGAAATCTTTCACAATGCCTGCAATTGTTACGGTAAAAGGTTTTTCAACAGCAGTACGGTTGTCGCCACCAAATGATGCGGACAGAATTCTTACAGGCTGGCCTACAGCTTCTGTTATACCCATTTCTTTGGCAGCAGTTTCGTTAATCAACACGGTAGAGGAATCTGCATTGCCTGATGAAAAAAAATTTCTGCCATTCAACAGCTTAATATTATACGTGGAGAGAAACTGGCCATCTACACCAAAGTAATACATATCTTTTCCGCTCTCAGGATTGCTGTTATCCGTATTTACTTTTACAACCGGAATAGCTTTCCATGCACCCGGAACAGCATATGTGTAAGAAACCGATTTAACATGTGCAATCTTTGCAAACTCGTCTTTCACAGCTACGGCACTGCGGCTTACCAGGCCAGTGTTTACATCAATTACCAGCATTTTTTCTTTGTCAAATCCCATATCTTTTTTATTCACATATTGCATTTGCTGGTAAATAATTATTGTCACGGCAATTAAAACAATCGAGATCATAAACTGGAAAACAACTAATGAGCGACGTAAAGAAATATTGCCGCGGCCAGGCTGAATTTTACTCTTCAGTAATGACAATGGATTGAGACCGGATTGAAATAAGGCAGGATACAAACCAGCAGATAATGTAACAATAACAATCATAGAGAAAACGCCCAACCATATCCGGTAATCAGTAGCTATTCCAAGAGTCAGGTGTTTATCTGTAAATGAATTAAAAACCGGTAATAAAAGATTGACCAGTATAATCGAAATTAAAATAGAGAAAAAAGTCAGCAATAATACTTCTGTAAGAAACTGTTTGATAAGCATTGGCCTTGAAGCACCTGCTACCTTGCGAACAGCGATCTCCTTTCCCCTGTTTGCAAATCGTGCAGTAGAAAGGTTCATGTAATTGATGCAGGCAATAAAAATGATAAAGCAGCCAACGATAAGGAAAACATAGATGTATGCAATAGTTCCTTTTTTGCCGGAATCGCCTTCGATATCGTTTGAGTAAAAATGAATTTCTCTTAATGGTTGTAACTGAAACTCACTCTTAACACCCGCTTCGGCGGGGTGATTTGCCCGGAGCAGGTTGTCAAGTTTATTATTTAAAGCAGTAGTACTAGCATTATCGTTCAGCTGGAAATAAGTGGCGAAAGCGCCGGATGTCCAATCACTGGTAAAATGTTTTCTCGCTTCGGGAATGCACAGGATAGTAGACTCAGACACCAGGAGATTAAACGAAATACTTGAATTAACAGGAAAATTTTTCAGTACACCTGTTACCCTGTAGGGAACAGAATCATTATCAAAAAACAATGATTTTCCAACTGTGTTTGATGTGCCAAAAAATTTTTTAGATGTTTCTTCGGTAAGTACAACAGAGTTGGGTGCTGTTAATGCAGTATTCCGATCACCATATAATAAAGGGAAACTAAATACAGTAAGAAAACCGGAATTGGCTGCAATTAATTGTTCGTGGAAAACAGTTTCATTCTTCTCACTTGTTCTGATGTCGGGGCGCCAGAAATGCGAAATCCTCGCTACATCCTTTATTTCAGGAATCTCGGCTTTCGCCCTTTCTGAAACAAGGAAGCCCGTACCCGATCGCTTTGTTATTTTACCCTCAGGCGATGTTTTACTTTCAACAACCCGGTAAATATTATCAGCATGCTGATGAATACCATCATAGGTAAGTTCATCAAAAATGAATAAGGCTATCAGTATGAAACTGGTTAAGCCAACAGTTAAGCCAACGATGTTTATGAAAGAAAAAATTTTATACTTCCATAAATTTCGGACAGCTGTCTTAAAATAGTTTTTTATCATGGCTGTTCTTGGATTTATATGATATGTGCTGGCGGTATCTGTTATTCACTATTCACTTTGTCCACTTCCCTGCAAACTGATTAAATGCGTTTTTATATTGATCGCCAACAGTAATGTTTCTTTTATCTATCTGAATTGTATTCTTCGTCATTGCGGTAATTTTATCCAATGCCACAATGAATGACCGGTGTACCCGCATAAAATTTTTTGAAGGCAATTTTTCTTCAAGGTCCTTCAGACTGGTAAGAGATAAAACAGTTTTTTCTGTATTTGCCAGGTGCAGCTTCACATAATCTTTCAACCCTTCGATATACAGAATATCGTCCAGCGCTATACGTACCCACTGGTATTCTACTTTCAGAAATAAGTATTGATTATCCTGCTTATCTGCTGGTGTAGTAGTTGCAGAACGGTTAATTAGTTCATAGTAAGAATATGCCTTTGTAGCTGTTCGTAAAAATTCTTCGTAATTAAAAGGCTTTAGCAAATAATCCAGTGCATCTACTTTATATCCTTCAAGGCTATACTGTGCGAATGCCGTGGTGAAAATGATACGGGGTGTTTCCGGTCCTTTAGCAATAACCCGCGCTAATTCAATACCATTAAGATCAGGCATCTGGATATCAAGATATATTACGTCTATCTTTTGTGAATGTATTGCTTTCAGTGCTTCTACTGCACTTGCGTACCGGCCCGCAAGGTTAAGGAAGGGAGTCTGTTCTATAAACCTGCAAACATGGCTG
>JAEUVI010000183.1 GCA_016787105.1 Chitinophagaceae bacterium
GGAGCAGCTTTAACAAGTGTTCTTGGTACAGCTACATTCGCAACTTCTGGTGCTGCTGTTGCACAAGTTTCGCTATATTCTGCATTTGGAGGTGCCTGGGGAGGGGCTGGTGAGGCTACTGCTGCTTCGGCAGCTAGTGCCGCAGAGATTGGCACCACAGGCTGGGCATCTGTGGTTGCCGCACCGGTTGCTGCTGCCATACTAGCCGTGGTAGTTGGCACTACAGAAGGATTTGCAGTAGTGGAGGCAATGAAAGTAGAACCTATGCTCAAAATGAAATTGGGAGCTGCTATGTTGGAAAATATAAATATTGCGAATGTGTTGACTGATCAGGATGCTGAAAGCATGTTTTATATGGGTTTTATGGAGTCTGCAGATAAGGGATTCAGGATAGTGCCGCCAAAAGTGGATGGCGAAGTGAGGTTTTACTGCCAGGCAGGGTATGTATCCAAATTTTCACTTTCGTATGATGCTGATGTTTCCAGATCCGAATACTTCAAAGAATATCAGAACAAAGAGTTTAACACGGAAGAACTTCCTGTTGGCAGGGAAGAAACTTTTAAAATTCCCTATGGTGCAAAAAATATACAGGTGAAAGGATGGTATGCCGCCGGTGACTGGAAACCCATTTTCGATGAATCACTCTCAAAGCCAAGTTATTATTGTTATACATCTTACGGTACCGTGTTTGATGCAAGGTACAAAACAGATTGCCCTGAAGTGGGAAATATGATTGCAGCACCCAATGAGTTAACAGTGACCCAGGGTGGCGGTTATGATGCCTGGGTGAATCTTACCTATACGCTTAATGGCCGAACAATTGTAGCACAGGATCAAACGGGAATAACCATTGGATGGCACAAAGTGTATACAATACCGGATGATGCAACAAATATCAGGCTGATTATTAAGGATGCCACCGGCCTGGTATGGGATCCGTGGAAAACAGTGATTGATAAAACATGGCCGGAACCGCCAAACGAGTGTATAAAAGTGTATGGTACTACACTTGACCCCCAATGGAACAATGAATGTAATTGATAACAATAAAAATCATAGTATGCGTAATAAATCATTTTTTTTATCACTATCCTCCATTTCTATTATCATTATGATAGTGATAAGCAAAGCAAATTCAAATGGCCCGGTTCAAAGCAGGCAACAGGTTTTAGCGAATAAAATGAGTAGCCGGGTTAAACACACTGAGGACTCAGTTACCTATCCGCCCGCTTCACTACAGCTTGATCCTTTTTATGAAAAATACCTTGATGCATCAGGAATACCCATTGTTGGATCTAAAAATATTGATGATGCTGCTTTTTATGCCGTTCAGCAGGTGGTGAATAAAATGGTTTCTATGCGGCCGGATGTATTGGCGCAGATGATCAAAAATAAACTCCGCGTAGGCATCATCGGCATTTCGGAAGTAACAACTGATATGCCTGAGTACCGGGACTTACCGGGTAGACCCGACGATTCAAGAACCTGGAATGATACCCGGGGGCTTGGAGCCACAACAAGCCGGCCACTCAGCGGTTGCGCTGAGGAAAACGTACTTTGTTATGGCCAAGGTAAAGACCCTTATTTCAATGAAGACATCCTAATACATGAGTTTGCTCATAGCATTCATGAGTTGGGGATTTTGTTTGTCAACCCTTCATTTGATAAAGAACTCAACAAAGCATTTGAAAACGCAAAAGCAAAAGGCCTTTGGGTGAATACTTATGCCCAATCAAACTATGCGGAATATTTTGCAGAAGGCGTACAGGACTGGTTTAATATAAATGCATATGCGGTACCCACAGATGGAATACATAATGAAATTCATACCCGTAGCCAGTTAGCGAAGTACGACCCTGTACTTTACAACATAATCAAGCAATACTTCCCGGATGATGATGAGAAGGTTAGCTGTCATCAGTAAACGTTAGTTTTTAGTTATATATCAGAGCCTCCGATTCCGGGGGTTCTCTTTTTTAGCCTTCCATACTACTCTGGTATACTGCTGTGTGCTGTAGCAATAAAAAATGCCCTGTCGGGTAATGGTTTATTTTTAATCGGAGAGAGATTCGGGATTCCCGACACTGTGTCGGAATCAACGGTTTTCGAGACTGCCGCAAAAACATTTTGTAATTAAAATTTCCAGCATCTCAATAAAAAAATCCAGCCTTCTGGTTGGACTTTTTTATTGCTGGCGGAGAGAGAGGGATTCGAACCCCCGGACTCCCGACACAGTGTCGGGATCAACGGTTTTCAAACCTTTTTAAATAGTGGGATAAAATATTTTTATCGCTATTAATCACAGCTAAAAGACTTTTTACCGGATACTTTTTCAATTTTTTTTCTGCAACCAATGCAGCCGCTTTAGTTTCAAATCCTAAAACACAAACCAGTTTCCAGGGTGTTTTTTTAGAAGTATAATTGCTCTGTCCATTATTATGATAATCTAACCTTAATAAAGGATTTTCTGAATAACCCTTGTAATAAGAGTTATCCCTTTCACTTTGCAGTATATAAACATAGATCGCCATTTAATAGAAACAAAAAAAGCAACTTTTCAGTTGCCTTGGCGGAGAGAGAGGGATTCGAACCCCCGGACCTGTTACAGTCAACGGTTTTCAAGACCGCCGCATTCGACCGCTCTGCCAT
>JAEUVI010000191.1 GCA_016787105.1 Chitinophagaceae bacterium
ACCTTAAACATTCATTGTATGCTTGTCAACTATTTAGAATCGCAGGGTAATGCATATTACCGCTATCGCAATACGTTTCCCGTATTGTACCTGATCGTCGGCGTATTCGTCTGGCAATGGTCTCAACCATTTATTGTACAAAACAGGCACGCCAAAGCAGAAATAATTTATGAAGCGGGTTGTCTTGCTTTATCATTGTTTGGGCTGGCAATACGTTTTTTAACAAGAGCGTTCGACCAGGCCGAATATAAAAAGGGGAAAAACAAACAGCCCTTTGCTGAGTTTTTAAATACAAAAGGAATGTATTCTATTGTAAGACACCCGATATATTTTGCAGATTTTTTCATTTATCTCGGGCTTGTATTGTACGTTCAGAATTTAAAATTTATTACCTGCTACTTTTTGCTATTCACCGTTTTCTTTGAACGGATAATTGCTGCAGAAGAATCTTACCTGAAACAAAAGTTTGGAAAACCTTTTCTCGACTGGGCTGCGAAAACACCAATCTTTTTTCCTGACATTAGCCTGCTACAAACAAAAGGAACAACATTTTCATGGACCAGGGCCTTAAAAAAAGAAACACCTACTTTACTGAAAGTAATGCTTTTATTCTATTTACTGGAATGGATGAATCATTTCACAACCGGTCACCAGGTAGAAACATTATGGCACGTAATTGCTATCGGCACATTGCTGATTGCAGCTACTGCTGCAATTATTTTGAGTCGCAAAAAGAAATAAAATCATATTGCACTACTGCGGGGAATCCATGTATAAAAACTCTTGCTTTTTCTACATGCAAAAAGGTATTGTTACGTGTTGTAATACTATTTGCAAAAAAGTCGATATTTTTTTCACAAGTTCATTAAACCTATGATAACTATAAAAGTCATTAGCCATGATTTTTCATAAAATGATGAAAAATAAAGCAATTGAAAAAACATGATAAAATTCAATCTCTATGACACAATCCCGGCAAGGACTTCATGCTTAATGGCATTGTTTTTGTCACAATATTGTCTTTGATGAGAAACCTACTTACCATATCCTTGATAACTATACACCTGTTAGGCAATACTGAATTGGCACAGGTATTAAGCCTATCTAAACTATCCACTCACTATCAACAACATCATAAAAAAAATCCTTCGATCAACGTTTTTGATTTCCTGGTAATGCATTATGCAGGCGATGACAATGACAATTCTGACAATAAAGAAGATATGCAATTACCTTTCAAAAAGATAAACATTCACTGCTATTCTGTAACAACAACACAACCACCGGTAGAAGAATATTTAATCTATAATTTTTCTCACAAGGTGAGTCAGTTTAATACGAGGGTAGTCAACAACCTGTATCCCGCTCACACTAACTTACCTCTTCAGCCTCCCAGAATATGATGAAAGCATTCTGTATTCATCATTTATTGCCTTGTTCATTTTCAAAAGCATATGGTGCTATACAGAATAGTATTATGCCCGCTATTAATTGCTGACACCGGGCTTTACCGATTTAGCTAACTGTTTTTATACAAGCTGCAATACGTGCTTATAAAGCCGTACTGAATGCTATTGTCTGTGAATACAATTGTATTCGCGGTGCAAGAAACCTTATGTTAAACTTTTTTAAATGAAGAAATCAGTTTCGCTTATTCCAATTCTTATAGCTGCAATGCTGATATTCTATGCATGCAGGCACGAAATATTGTTCCCGGTAGATAACGGAGGAAATAATAATGGTGGAGCATCTCAATCGTCGTGCAGCCCTGATTCGGTATACTTTGTAAATGATATACAACCGATTTTAAATTCCAATTGTACAATGAGTGGTTGCCATGATGCGGCTTCACATGCAGAAGGGATCAACCTGACAACCTATACAGGTGTGATGAAAGAAGTGAAAGCAGGAAGTTCATCAACCAGTTCACTATATAAAGTTATCATTAAAACAAACGGAGATCGGATGCCTCCACCTCCTATGCCAGCAATGCCAGCCGATCAGATTGCGAAGTTGAAAAAATGGATAGACCAGGGAGCAAAGAATAATTCGTGTGATAAATGTGATACTACCGACTTTAAATTCAGCACGGCTATCCAACCAATAATAGACGCGAAATGCAAGGGCTGTCACAATGCTGCAAATGCCGGTGGCGGTATTGATTTATCAAGCTATACGACTATTAAAGCATCAGCAGGCAGCGGCAAGCTTTACGGATCCATAACATGGGCGAGCGGGTTTTCACAAATGCCGCAAAACGGATCCAAACTTCCCGATTGTGAAATTATACAAATTAAAAAATGGATAGATAACGGTTCTCCTGACAATTAAAATATAAACCTGAATGAAAAAGATAATTGCTTTTTTGCTTGCAACAGTATTCATTTTATCGTTTAACGCCTGTTACTATGACAAAGAAGATTTACTGTACGGCGCTTCTACCTGCGATACTGTATCGGTTGTTTCTTATGCACAACGAATAGTGCCGATACTGCAGCAGCAATGTTACAGTTGCCATAGCGGCAGTTCCGCATCAGGCGGCATACAGATGGGCTCACATGCTGCTGATAAGGCAATAGCAGACAATGGAAAGTTATATGGCAGTATCAATCACTCATCAGGTTACTCCCCTATGCCACAAGGAGCTCCAAAGATGAGCAACTGTGATATTTCAATTATAAAAAAATGGATTGATGCCGGAGCTCCCAGTAACTAAAAACTATTGTATGAAAAAAGGAAAGAAAATAATACTTACTGTATCTATACTCCTGTTTGTTATAACAGCGGGAGCTATCTATGCTTATAGAGAATATAACAGGGAAAACAAAGATTTGTCAGAAGCGATGCCCGACTTTACAGTAATAGCGACACAAATAATAAATGAATTTTCCCAGGAAGAAAAAAAAGCCAGCGCAAAGTACAATGGAAAAGTTCTATCTGTTAGTGGTACTATAAAATCGATAGACAAGGACGAAAAAGGATATTATACAGTAGCAATAGGCGATACTGCGTCGCTCAATGCAGTTCGCTGCAGCATGGATAGCATTCATAATGCCGAAGCAACGATTTTAAAGCAAGGCACTGCTATTTCTGTAAAAGGCATTTGTACGGGATACAATGCCGATGAAATGGGCCTTGGCTCGGATATAATACTAAACAGGAGCTTAATTGAAAAAACAGTAAACTGATTTTTAACCTTAATTAACAAAAATGACCAACCTCGTTTTATTTTTTTGTGCTTTATTGTTACTGAGCAGTACACAGGCACAGGACAAATTTTTTACCAAGACTGGTAAAGTAAATTTTGATGCTACCGCGCCTCAATCGCCGGAAGACGTAGCTGGCGTCAACAAAAGTGTCGTTTGTGTACTCGATTCAAAATCCGGCAACATCCAGTTTTCTGTACTGATGAAAGGATTTGAATTTCAGCGTGCATTAATGCAGGAGCATTTTAATGAAAATTATGTGGAAAGCGATAAATATCCCAAAACTGAATTCAAAGGAACTATTGTGAACAATAACGCTGTTAGTTACCTCAAAGATGGAAGCTACAGCGCTACTGTAAAAGGCAAACTCACTATTCATGGAGAAACAAAAGATGTGGAAGCAAAGGGCAACATTTTGGTGAAGGGTGGTAAAATAAGCGCATCAGCTGAATTTAATATTCTGCTATCTGATTATAAAATCAGCATCCCGCAGCTTGTTGCTGACAAAGTTTCAAAGACAGCAAAAATCGGCGTGGACTGTTTATTAGAACCACTGAAAGCTCCATAACATTTTATAGCATGATTTAATTAATCAAAATGAAACTTACAACTCTTATCGCCTGCTTATTTGCATGCATTTTACTTGCCCCTGTAACCTTAAAGGCACAGGATGTAGATTTATTAAAACTTGTCGGAGAAGATAAACCCAAAAAAGAAATTATTAAAAATGCTTTCAAATCAACCCGTGTGATTAATAGCCATTCGATGGAGTTTTTATCCGCAGGAACTTTAGATTTCAGGATACTCCACCGGTTTGGTTCGCTTGACCAGGGTTACAAAAATTTCTTCGGGTTTGACCAGGCCAGTATGCGCATGGGTTTTGATTATGGCATCCTGCAAAATTTAATGATTGGAATCGGCAGAAGCACTTATAAGAAAGAAGCGGATGGTTATTTAAAATTCGCACCGGTACGCCAGGCAAAGGGTGCGGGAAGTTTCCCCATAACCATTGCAGTAGTTGCCGGTATGACGATGAACACATCAGAATGGGCAGATCCTGCACGAAAGAATTTTCTAACCTCGCGTTTCGCCTATTACTTTCAAACAATTTTCGGAAGAAAGTTTAATGATGTTGTCACATTGCAGGTAGCACCGACAATGGTTCATTACAATATAGTTCCGCTCAATACACAATCAAACGATATCTATGCAGTGAGTGCCGGAGGCCGGATTAAGTTTTCAAAAAGAATGGCTTTCACATTTGACTACTCCTATCTCGTATATGGAATAGATCAGAACATATATCACAATCCGCTTTCCGTAGGTATTGATATAGAAACAGGCGGCCACGTATTTCAGTTGCATTTCTCAAACTCAACAGGTATGAATGAGCGTGCATTTATAACAGAAACAACGAATGACTGGAAAAAGGGAGAGGTTCGTTTTGGCTTCAACTTATCACGTGTATTCCAAATCAAAAAAAATAAAAAATAATACAATCATTTACAAGCAGCATTTGAAACCACCGGGTATTTGTAAACAAGCATGAAACTTACCAAATCTTATATCATGAAAAAAACAATCTCATTTTCGCTGCTTATAATTTTATTTACAGGCATTATTGTTCTGTATGGCTCCTGCAAGCATGAAATAAATGATCGGTGCCTTACTGATCCTATTAAGATAAGTACAACAAAAACAGATGCTGTCGCCGGTAAAAAAAATGGCACCATCACTGCTACTGCAACAGGCGGTTCGGACTTCAAGTATAGCATTGATGCAGGCGCATACCAGGATACAGGATATTTCGCAGGGCTGGACGGTCCGCATACATATACAGTGATAGCCAAAAACTCGAATGGCTGTATGGATACAGCTTATGTTGATCTCATTACTACAGATCCATGCGCTGGAGTAACCGTAAGTATTGCCATTACAAAAACAGATGCATCTCCCAACCAGGCTAATGGCAGTATTACAGCAACTGCAAAGGGAGGGTCTGGCTTTACGTATAGTATCAACAGCGGAAGTTATCAGGCTGCTAATAAGTTCAGCGGCCTCGCTGCTGGCAACTATACGATAACAGCAAAGAACGCTGATGGATGTACCGGAGTATCAGAGGTTACAATCGGGACAAACAATCCATGCGCAGGGGTTACAGTTGCTGTAACTGCAACAAAAAAAGATCCGACAGTAAACCAATCGGATGGAACTATAACAGCTTCCGCTACCGGCGGTTCAGGTTTTACTTACAGTTTAAACAGTGGCACTTATCAAGCCAGCGGATCCTTTACAGGGTTAGCAGCTGGCAATTATACTGTTACTGCAAAGAATTCTAATGGCTGTACCGGCGTTACACAAATAGCACTGGGCTCAACCAATCCATGTGCCGGAGTAACCATTACGGTTACACTAAATTCAGTAAACCCCTCAACAGGTCAAAACAATGGTAGCATAACAGCTACAGCAACGGGTGGAAATGGTTATACCTATAGTTTGAACAACGGAACCTACCAGGCCGGCAATTCATTCACAGGCCTTGCCGCGGGAAACTATACAGTAACGGTCAAATCTTCTGCAGGCTGTTTAGGTAGTGCACAAGCTACATTGACTGCTTCCAATCCCTGTACAAATACAACAATAACAATTACTGCAACCGCTACCGATGTAGTACCCTGTACCACGCCTGCAAATAACGGAAGCATTGTTGTTAGTGCATCGGGCTCTTCGGGCTATTCTTATAATATAAACAGTGGCGCCTATCAAACATCCGGTACATTCAATAACCTGGCCGCAGCTACATATGTGATCGGGGTAAAAGATGTAAATGGATGCACCAACTCAACAAGTGTGATTGTAGGTACAAAGGCTGCAGGCCCGCTATTTACAGAGGTCAAAAACCTTATTACAAACAGGTGTAGCGGTTCTGGCTGTCATACTAACGGTGGAAATGCCGCGGGATATAATTTTGATACGGATTGCAAAATTATTACCAACTGGAGTAAGATAAACTCATCGGCAGTTTCAAATGGCTCAATGCCAAAGTCACCACAATCAAAATTGACAACTGCTGAAA
>JAEUVI010000194.1 GCA_016787105.1 Chitinophagaceae bacterium
ACTCAACAAAGATGGCCGTTGATTTTTTTGGAAAAACGGAACCTGCTTTTGAAAGATAATTTGACAAAGGAAACTTTATAAAGTTTCCTTTTTTTATAAAAAAAGATGTGCCAATATTAAAAAAGCTATTTGTATAACCGATCTATCTTGTTATACAAATAACCTTTTGAGTTCATTTTAGAAACTGGCAGTGTATCGGCTGCCGGGTAGCTTATCGTTTTATTATTCTACGATTATCTCCGTTTGCTGTTGCCACTACATAAACACCCGCAGCTAAGTTTCCGCAGTCTATATGGTTTGTTCCTGATGTTAACAGGATGGTTTTTATAATCTTCCCTTCAGTATTAAAAAATCTTGCCTGCTGAGTTGATTGGCTATATACCATAACGCCGTCGGTTACATCTGTCGGGTAAACTGCAAAGCGGGCTTTTTCCTGGTTAGATATTGCGATAATGCTGGAGTATGAATACCGGCCATCGTTATCGGTTTGTTTTATACGGTAATATGCTTTATCCTGTAAAATGGAATTTTCAGTATAGCCGTAGTTGTTTTCCCCATTGCCTTTGCCAGCTAGTTTTCCAATTGATTGAAAAGTATAGCCGTCGCTGCTTTTTTCTATTCTATAGTCAACTACATTTTGCTCACTTACATCCCAGGAAAGTTGTGTTTGCTTTAAATGATTGAGGCGACCTTTTACATTCAGCCATTTCAGAGGTACCGGCGTACAGCCAGCACTGGCCAAATATCCCTGGGCGCTGAAATCTAAATAAATGCCGGTAAACTGTCCTGTATAATAAGTGAATTCGGCTTTTGTTCTATTTAAATAACCAAGCACTATAGTTTGCGTTTGGCTCATACTGGATGGGGCAGGTATCCCTGTAATGCCGGAGTATTGAGCCGGCCAAACTCCGTCGTAAATATTGGGATTGTCACTACCACTACTGTAAAAGGTTTTATTCAGACCATTTACCTTTGAATAAATAAAAGTAGAAGCTGTAGTTTGATAACCATCAAATGCAGTTGTAGATAATGTTAAAGACTCATCCCATACCTGCGGATCAACTTTTGGTGTTGGATGGGAATTGGGGTTAGGGTTGTCAATTATTCCATCGAAATTTATATCTCCATCTCCGTCAATATCCGATACTTGCTGTAAGGCATTAAGAGCTAAGGGAACGTTGGTTCCGCTTTCAAAAAAGCTAACTGTAAACTTGTAATACTTACCAACAGTACCATTATATCTGATTCCATTACCTGAAGGAGTAGCAAACTTTGGCCCGTAATCGGGACTTGGGTCTAATGTTACTCCATCTGATAGTACATTTAATACATTTATCCTCATGTCTACCTGCTTGGTAACACTATTTCCACTTATGATTTGTGTTGTGCAACCCGCATTAGTTACATCAAGATGAGGTGCAACGCTGTTAGTAGCACCATTTACAATAGTTGTATAGGAAGAACCTGATGTGGCGGCAGGGATAGACAACTGTGAAAAGGAAGAGCTGAATATGCCAGATCCGCTATTAAGACAATAACTTGTAGTAGGGCATTGTGCGTGAGTAGTAAAAGGAAAAACAAAACTTGTCAAAACAATTGCCCATAGAAAGGCAACAAAACTAAAAGATTTCATCGGGTACAATTTTAAAAATCAAAAGCCAGAGATTCTACATCCTGTACCCATTGTTTAAACACTTATTTTTTTAATACTATTGAAAAGACCAGTTTTAGATTATGTTCTACTATAGGGTTTTCACTAGATTTTAAACGAGTATATCATAGGTACAAATGCGGCTACAAAGTTAATTTCGGAAGTTACTTATGCAAGTTTTCGAAGAAAAATTTCTAAAAACTTATCGCAACTTTCTGTCAAATTTTTTGGTTTTTACGGAGTGTAAAATTTGCTGGTAGATAAAAGCCGATGAATATCTTTTACTTTT
>JAEUVI010000210.1 GCA_016787105.1 Chitinophagaceae bacterium
GGATAAAATTTCAGAATTGTATGATGCGCATGTACGCACTTCCAAAAAACTGATGCAGGATAAAAACCATGACTATGGTGAAGCATGGCGCAGCATGAGCCAGGAAAGTTTTGTGGATTTGATACTGATGAAATTGCAGCGCATCCGCCAGATACTTATCAATGAAGGAAAAACGTTAATAAGCGAGGGTATAGATGCTAATTATCTTGATATTTTGAATTATGCGGTATTCGCACTGATACTGGTATCGGAGAAAGCAGATCCTTTGCATAAATAATTGTAATGAAAGTAATCATCAATATAGTGAGAGTATTTGTTGGAATACTCTTTATTTTTTCAGGTTTGATCAAAGCGAATGATCCGCTTGGCCTGAGTTATAAAATGCAGGAGTTTTTCGAAATCTGGAATGAAGGCCTTGCTAAAAGTTCATTTTTTCTCAGCGGTACATTGGTTAATCTTTTCGATTTCCTTCACGATCATTCATTGGCATTATCAGTAATCATGATCGCGTTTGAAATAATAGCTGGCGTAGCTTTGCTGATCGGCTGGAGAATGAAATTGTTTAGTTGGTTATTACTGCTGCTAATCATCTTTTTTACATTTCTCACAGCGTATGCGTTTTTATCCGGCAAGTTTAAGAATTGCGGGTGCTTTGGTGATTGCCTTCCGATTACACCACTTACATCATTCCTCAAAGATGTGTTACTGACTATCCTGATATTTTTTCTCTTTTTCAAAAGGGATAAAATCAAGCCTTTGTTCTCGGTAAAAGCGGGGAACATAGTGATGCTTACGGTTACAATTTTGTCTTTTGGTATGCAATGGTACGCCCTGAAGTATTTACCCTTCAAAGATTGTTTGCCGTTTAAAGTTGGGAATAATATTCCGGAGCAAATGAAAATGCCAGCCAATGCGATTCCTGATAGCACGGTTATCACGTTTGTATATAAAAAAGATGGTAAGAACGTTGAGTTTACAGCGGATAAATTTCCTGCAGATTTCAATGCGGATAAATACCAGTATATCGATCGCTTTGATAAGGTAATCCGTAAGGGTGTTAACAATGAGCCACCGATAAAAGGGCTCTCTTTGTCGGGCAGTACCGATGTAGATTCAACAGGTATAGTAATGGCAGAGCCTTATGCGGTGTTATTGTTTGATGAGAAATTTGAAACACCTGTTTCTGAATGGCAAGCTGATTTTGCAAAATTGTATAAGGAGATTCAACAAAAGCATATACCAGTTTATGTCGTTACCACGTCTATGGATAAAGCTGTGGCAAAGCTGGCGAATACGCCTTTCAGAGATATTCCTGTATTCAAATGTGATTACACCGTCATCCGCACTGCAGCAAGAACAAATCCTGCTTTGTATCTTTTAAAAGAAGGAACTATTATCAATAAATGGAGTTACAAACGATTTGATGATGCATTAACAGCATTTGATAAAGTACCAATGCTACCAAAGCCTGGTGATATTGCAACTCCCGGTACGGATAGCATAAACCTGAAAACAGATAGTACCAACAACAAATAGTGCTGAAATTTATTATTAAAAAAGCCTTGTATGGCCTGCTCGTATTAATGGGTGTGGTGGTACTGGTTTTTTTTCTTTTCCAGGGTTTTGGCGATCCGTCAAGATTGGTAATGGGGCAAACCGGGGATTCTGCAACCCAATCCAATATCCGTAAGGAGCTTTATCTCGATCAGCCGAAATGGAAGCAATTTCTTTTTTATGTCAATGATGTTTCGCCGGTTTCCATAAACACGAAAGAAGAGATCGGGAAGAAAAACCTGAAAGGGATTTTTATTGGTGGCAATACAAAAATTGGTTTAAAAATTCCTTACCTGCGCAAATCTTACCAGACAAAAAAAGAAGTAAGTACTGTATTGATGGATGCATTGCCAGGCACAATTTTACTGGCAATGGCAGCCATGTTTATCGCAATTATTCTTGGTATACCATTGGGTGTACTTGCTGCAGTAAAACAAAATACCTGGTGGGATACATCTTCCATTTTTGCAAGTATAATTGGTATATCCGCTCCTTCATTTTTTGCAGGTATTATCATTGCTTATGTATTTGGTTTTTTATTGAGTAACTGGACTGGATTGCATATAACAGGAAACTGGTACGAAATAGATGCTGTAACAGGGGAGAAGCATCTTGCTTTACAAAACCTGCTACTCCCAGCCATTACATTGGGAATACGTCCTCTTGCAATCATTACCCAACTTACACGAAGTGCCATGCTCGATGTACTGGACCAGGATTATATCCGAACTGCCTATGCAAAAGGATTAAAAAGAAGAACAGTGATATGGAAGCATGCATTACGCAACGCACTAAACCCGGTTATTACCGCAGTAACAGGCTGGTTCGCCGAATTACTGGCCGGGGCTTTCTTTGTTGAGTATATCTTTGGGTGGCAAGGAATTGGAAAAGTAACGGTAGATGCATTAGAGAAATTGGATTTTCCGGTAGTGATGGGCGCTGTGCTTGTATCCGCTACATTTTTTATTATCATTAACATCATCGCGGATATTTTATACGGCATAGTAGATCCGAGAGTCAGGATAGATTAATTTTTTGTGAACATGTACATGTAGCTATTGTATTTTACAAATATTAATTTGTAACTTAGGTATCAGATTTAGCAGTGCATCATATCTTACCCCAAACGCACGGAAATAACAATAGCCTGTTTCTTTTTTATTAACCAGGTACGCGAAAGCGGACTACAAATTTATCCTTATGGAAAAGCTATCTGTAATTCTTTCCCGCAAGCAATCAAGTTTTCACCACATTTCATCTTCCTGTGCAGTAAGTGATGCGATAAGTAAAATGCGCTGTCAGAATATTGATTACCTCGTTGTGATGGATGATAATAATCAGTTTGCCGGTTTAATAAGCGATCACGAAATAACGGAAAAAGCAATGATGGCGAATAAGCCACTCAACAAGACAATGGTGTGTGATGTGATGAACAACAGTCTTCCGCATGCCGATGCAACTGATACTATAGAATGTTGTATGAAAATGATGCAGCGCCATCATACCCGTTTTGTACCGGTATTTGAGGATTTTAATTTTATCGGAGTTATTTCAAGCGAAGATATTCTGCAGGAAGCGGTATATAACCGGTTGGAAATTTTTGATGTGTAATGAGATTGTTACATTACGATTACTTCAGTAATTATATTTTTACCCAAAGCTTCGTTTACGCGAAGCTTTATTTTTTCTTTCTGGTAAATTAATTCGTGCTTTAAAGGCGCCACGCTGGTTGTAATAATCAGGCGGTTGTTAATGATCTGAAGTTTCTCCGTATAGCGTGCTACTGTTTTTCCCATAATATCCTCCCACACATCTTCTATCTGCAATGCCTGTATAGAGCCTTTTATCTGGCTCTTGTTGAGAAATTGTTGAATTGCATCACGCATGGAGTATTCGCCCATGTGGCAAAGGTAAGGAATGGTTTAAAGGTTTAAGTTGCCTAATCTTCACAACTCCACCATTTGATAATCCACTTCAATTTTTTTCAAATGTTCCTCCAGCCGATCTTTATTTGTATCGGTAATAAAAACCTGTCCTTCATTTTCGATGCATACCCTTTGCAATAAATTGGAGATTCTGTCTTCGTCCAGTTTTTCAAATACATCATCCAGCAAAAGGATAGGAGCGAAATTCTTTTCTTTCTTCAGCACTTCCATTTCCGCCAGTTTCAACGCAAATAATAAACTTTTTCGCTGTCCTTGCGAAGCGCTGTTTTTAAAAGCGCCATCATCCAGTTGAAAATCCAGTTCATCGCGGTGAATACCGGAAGTAGTACGCTGTATCAGGCAATCTTTATTCCTGTTTATTTTTAATAACTCGGCAAAAGAGGCCTGCAGTAATTCGCTTTCATAGTACAGGTTTATGTTTTCGTATTGGCGGGCTATATCGTTATACAATTGTTTTACCATCGGTAGAAACGAAACAAGGAATTCTTTCCGGCTATTACTAATAAACGTACAAGGCTTTTCTAATTGCGAATCGAGAACATCAAGCAGTTCCATATTGCGGCTGCCGGTTTCCGCGAACGATTTCAACAGTGAATTTCGTTGCTGGAGCACTTTGTTGTAAACAATGAGATTTTGTAAATAACCCGTATCCACCTGCGACAGCAAAGTGTCAATGAACTTTCTGCGCTCTTCGTTGCCGCCGGTTATTATCTGTATATCATCGGGCGCTATGACAACGCAAGGGTAGCGGCCAATATGCTGTGAAAATTTTTCGTAAGGAGTTTCATTTACCAGGAATTCTTTTTTCCCGTTTTCACGAACGATGCAGGTTGCCTTTTCCTTTTTATCAAAAATGGAAAAAGCGCCTTCAACCCGGAAACCCTGCTGTCCGTGCTGCACATTTACAGTGTCGGTGCGTGAAAAATAACTCTTTGTAAAACAGAGGTAATGTATGGCATCCAGCAAGTTGGTTTTGCCAACTCCATTTTTACCACAAATACCGGTAATACGCCCCGGGAATTCAAAAGAATGCGAAGCGTAGTTCTTGAACTGCACCAGTGATATGGAATGAAGAAGAAGCATCTGCCCCTGCAAGATAGCAGGAAGCGGGAAAATGAAACAGATTGGGCTTGTTTTTGTC
>JAEUVI010000221.1 GCA_016787105.1 Chitinophagaceae bacterium
CTTATCAATGAATTAAAATGTTTAGCAATGATTTCTTTATAAAATTTTTTTTCTTCTTGTTTACAAACTTGTGCAACATTAGTTAAGCCTAACTTGTTAAGGTCAAATTCGTTTTCTTTTACGGTAACTAGTCCATCGCCAAGGTCATATTGAACATCTAGTGTCTTGAAATAGTTGTCAAGTTCTTTGATAAAAATTGAATATTCTTTATTGTCGAAAAACGAAGCCCATTGTGGAATTTCGTTATTGTCAGTCTTTTTTTTGAAAAATGAATACATACTTTTTTAATTTCTGTTTGTCAGCAAGTGTTAGATTTATTGCCAACAACGGTTTTGGTCTTGACAAACACAGCGTTTTGAAAAATAGTAGTTAATCATAGGATCGTCTTATTTTTTATTCTAAACCAATTAAGTTTGTAGGGTCTGGAAATAAATTGAAACAATTTCAGACGCAACCAAAGCCAGCTATCAGTTTCAATAAAGGAAGGACTCTTATAGATTTACCAAAATAAAAAAGCTTTCCCGCAAATGCAACAGCTCTCTTAAATAACATCCCGACAGCCTTCCACTTTGTAGCAAAACCATCGCCATTCCCCCTTTTCCCGCCCATGCTTTATCTTTGCCAACCCCGCAAACAATCGGGGCCAAATACAGCAGGTTATGTTTAACAAAAGGGTGAAAATTAAGGAGCTTCTTACATGGGAGCCGAAAGAACAAGAGGTAACAGTAATGGGTTGGGTGCGCACTTTCCGCAACAACCAGTTTATAGCGCTCAATGATGGCAGCACCAATAATAACCTGCAGGTAGTAGCGGAACTCGGCAAGTTTGATGATGAACTGCTGAAAAGGATTACTACTTCCGCTTCATTGAAAGTAACGGGTATTGTGCTTGCCTCCCTCGGTAAAGGACAAAAGCTGGAACTGAAAGCAACAGCTATTGAAATACTCGGCGACAGCGACGCGGAAAAATATCCGCTGCAACCCAAAAAGCACAGTCTTGAATTTCTCCGTGAAATAGCACACCTGCGTTTCCGTACCAATACATTCGGCTCGGTATTCCGTATCCGTCATTCACTGGCTTTTGCGGTACATAAGTTTTTTAATGATAAGGGTTTTGTGTACATGCACACGCCTATCATCACCGCAAGCGATGCGGAAGGCGCGGGTGAAATGTTTAAAGTAACCACGCTTCCATTCGACGAAGGAAAAAACAAAACACCACGCAATGAAGACGGTACTGTAAATTTTAAAGATGATTTTTTTGGCCGTGCTACCAACCTTACCGTGAGCGGGCAACTGGAAGGTGAACTCGGCGCTACCGCGTTTGGCGAGATATATACATTCGGTCCTACTTTTCGTGCGGAGAACAGTAACACCGCCCGTCACCTTGCAGAGTTCTGGATGATAGAACCTGAAATGGCTTTCTATGATTTGGAAGACAATGCCAACCTTGCGGAAGAGTTTATCAAATACTTGATCCGCTATGCAATGGATAATAACCGGGAAGATTTGGAATTCCTGGCTCAGCGATTAGCGGATGAAGAAAAACAATTGCCACAGGATAAAAGAAGTGAACTGGGTTTGATTGAGAAACTGGAATTTGTACTGAACAACGATTTTCAGCGATTGACATACACCGAAGCGATTGACATTTTAAAAGAAAGTAATCACAATAAGAAAAAGAAATTTCAATACCCCATTACTGGTTGGGGACTGGATTTGCAAAGTGAACATGAGCGATACCTTGTAGAAAAGCATTTTAAAAAACCGGTAATACTGATGAATTATCCTGCTGCTATCAAAGCATTTTACATGCGGCAGAATGATGATGGTAAAACAGTTGCCGCAATGGATATACTCGCGCCGGGTATTGGTGAAATAGTAGGCGGTTCGCAGCGTGAAGAAAGACAGGATCGCCTGGAAGCAAGAATGAAAGAAATGCATATTCCGGTAGAAGATCTGTGGTGGTATTTGGATACAAGAAGATTTGGTACGGTACCACATGCAGGTTTTGGATTGGGCTTTGAGAGAATGGTACAGTTTGTAACCGGTATGACGAATATCCGTGACGTAATTGCATTTCCAAGAACACCGGGTAGCGCAGAGTTTTAAACCCTCATTCCTTAAATGAGCGCACGCTATCTTTCAGATTTTAAAATGTTCTTTATTGCACTTGTTAGCCTAAAGCCAACGGCTACTCATGCACACACATCACCGGCACATGCGATTCAAATATCAATTGCCGGGTTGAACTTTTTCTGAATAAGCTATCAAGCAGTTTATGTTTTTTAGGAATTGTAATAATTAAATCAAGGTTATTCTTTTCTGCAAAATCATTGATGCCATCTTCTATGTCTTCATGCTCTATAAAATCATAAACCGGGTTGAGATCTTCCAGCATGGTATGCAGCAATAAAGATTCTTCAGGGGTCTCCGGCTTGAAGTGTTTGTTGTGGTAATCCACGTTCAATACATGAAGCTCTGCATTGAATTGTTTCACCATATCTTTTATAAAGGAAACAGGAGTTGTTTTCACTACTTCTTTGAAGTCGCAGGCGAAGCCAATCTTTTTTATTCCCTTGCCATATTCTTTTCCCGGCGGCACCGCTATTACCGGCCAGCTTATGTGTCGAATGGCCTTGAGTGTTGTACTGCCAAATAGTGTTTGTTCAATCGAGCTGAGCCCCTTGGTACCCATTACTACTGAAAATGGTTTGATATGATTGCACAAATCTTCCAGTTCATCAATAGTATCGCCCAACCGTGATTCTGTATATACTTTTACAGCACCGGAAGTAATATGTTCAATACCTGTTTTCAAATCTTTCAATCCTGCTTCTGCTGCTTTTCTCATTTCGCTTTCGGGAATCATTACTACAGGTACTTCAGTTACGGAAACAGGTATCTGGTAAACATGAAGCAATAAAATACTGGCACCAGTATCCTTTGCCATATCTACCGCATAGTTTACTGCATTGCTTGCATTGATTGAAAAATCGGTGGGGATAATAATTGTTTTCATGATCGTGCTGTTAATAGGTAAAAATAATATCGTACCGCTCAATCATACCTGACCAAAGTAAATAGCAAAGTTGAGCTTTGTTATGGAAAC
>JAEUVI010000229.1 GCA_016787105.1 Chitinophagaceae bacterium
ACAGGTACCAACTCACCGCTTTGCTGATTGATAGCAAAAATGGCAATCGTATTAGATTCACCACGGTTGGAAGCATACAGGAATTTGCCGTCAGGCGATACATGTATGTCTGCGCTTCCTACAGTGCCAATAAAATCTGGCGGAAGTGCAGAAATGTTCTGGATCAGATCCAACTGCCCTTTACCTTTGTACCGGTATGCGGATATGCTACCTGTCATTTCTTCCATCAGGTAAGCATATTTATTATTGGGCGAAAATTCAAAATGTCTCGGACCGGCACCTGGTTCTACTTCTACATAAGGAATACCTGCCAGGGTTAGTTGCCCGCTTTTATTATTGAACGCGTAAATCATTATTTTATCAAGGCCCAAATCAGGAACAAACAGGTAACTATTGTCTTTTGAAAATACAGTTGAATGTACATGCGGACCTTCCTGCCTCTCACTGTTTACACCAGAGCCTTCATGTTTTATATTTGCAGCTATTGCATTCAATGAGCCATCTTTGTTAATAGGAAAAACTGAAACAGTGCCACTGGTATAATTCCCAACGGTCACCCATTTTCCATTTTTATCTGTTGCAACATAGCAGGGATGATCGCCGCCGGAAAGTTGGCTGTTCAATTCTTTTAATGTGCCATCCTGTTTGTTAAAAGAAAATGCTGTAACAGCGCCGCCGCCTTTGGCTTTATCAGCATCTTCATTCACGGCGTACACATATTTCTCATCTGGAGAAATAGCGAGGTAAGAAGGATTGGAAATATTTTTTGCAACGCTTACCTGTTTGAAATCTCCTGTAGTACTATTGAAATTGTACACGTATACTCCTTCGCTTTTACCAGATGTATAGGTGCCGACAAGTAAATAGCATTCTTCTGATTTTTTTTGAGAACAACTTATCAAAGTTGCCACAGAAAGCAGGAAGGAGAAAGATATTTTTTTCATACTCCGGGAAATTTATTTCAGTTTGGAAAGGCTGTTAAGAATCCGTTGTTTGGTCTCTTCATCATTCAGTTGCAGTGGTATAAATTTTTCACCGATTACTTTTTCGTATAACTCTATGTATCGTTGTGAAATGGTATTTACCCATTCATCACTCATTTCGGGAACTGATTGTCCTTCTTTGCCCATAAAATTATTTGTAATCAGCCATTCACGTACAAACTCCTTACTGAGTTGCTTTTGTTTTTCACCGGCAGCTTGTCTTTCCCCGAAGCCATCGGCGTAAAAGTAACGGGAGGAATCCGGTGTATGAATTTCATCCATCAGTATTATTTCATCGCCGATTTTTCCAAATTCATATTTTGTATCCACGAGGATTAATCCGCGTTTGGCGGCTATTTGTTTTCCCCGCTCAAATAACCTGAAAGTATATTCTTCCAGTTTTTCCCACTCTTTTGCTGTGGCCAGTCCTTTTGCGATTATTTCTTCTTTCGAAATGTCTTCGTCGTGGCCCTCTTCTGCTTTGGTTGATGGCGTAATAATGGGTGTAGGGAAAAAGTCATTTTCCCGCAATCCTTCAGGTAAAGGCACACCACAAAGAACGCGTTTGCCACTGGAATAGGTGCGCCATGCGTGACCTGTAAGGTTTCCTCTTACTACCATCTCTATACGAAATGGGACACACTTTTTACCTACTGATGCGTTTGGTGCCGGTACATCCAGCAGCCAATTGGGAACGATATCCCTGGTTGCATTGAGCATGTGTGCGGCAATCTGGTTCAGCACCTGGCCTTTGTAAGGTATGGGTCTTGGCAGGATTACATCAAACGCAGAAATACGGTTGCTGGCTACCATTACCAATATGTTATCACCAATCGTATAAACGTCGCGGACCTTGCCTTTATAAAATTTTGTCTGATCCGGAAAAGATAGTGTTGCCATGAATAAAAAAATAATTGAAACAAGGTGTAAAATTGAACTTACAAGCTGCCAAATATCTCACTGTTTCAGCAATAAAATTAAATTTCTGGATAAATTTCCTAATTCTTATTTTTCCGCCCGGAACCCAAACTAAAACATCCATTTATGAGAAAAAAAACGATTGCCTTGCTGATTTGCTGTGTAGTTTATTTTGGAGGCTTCGCACAGTCAATCACAGTAACGGGAAACGTTCGTAACAGTAATTCACGTGAAGCCGTTTCATCAGTTTCCGTATTAGCAAAAGGAACTTCGATAGGAACTTTTACAGATGAAAAAGGAGATTTTAAATTATCTGTTGAAAAATTACCAGTGGTTATTGTGTTTTCATCAGTCAATTATGAAACACAGGAGGTAACCGCTACATCAACTACTTCATTACTGCAGGTAGAACTGGTTCCTGTTAGCCAGTTAGGACAGGAGGTTGTTGTTTCAGCCTCACGTTATGCAGAACGTTTGATTGAGTCACCTGTAACAATTGAGAGAGTCAGTGCAGCTACTATCCGCAATTCACCGGCATCAAATTATTATGATATCGTTACTACATTGAAAGGTGTAGATGTGGTAGCTTCTTCAATGACATTTAAAACACC
>JAEUVI010000233.1 GCA_016787105.1 Chitinophagaceae bacterium
TAGCCATCCCTGATATTTTTAATAACTCTCTTCTGTTTAGCATAAAGAATAATATTAGGCTTAAGATAGTAATTTTCCCATACCTGCAGCAGTCAACTCGGTTTACAATTAATAATAAAAACAGAAATATGCTTAAAGTGAGGCATTCTTTGAAGGCGAATAGATTGTTTTCCACAGGTCTGAAAAAAAAATTTTAAATACCGGGAAACTACTTATTCTTTTTCCCAGTCTTAATCAGATATTGCATATATCAAAAAGTAAGTTTACTTTGTGCAGGATTTCAATCCAGTTCATTTATCCGGAATTCAGAATTCATTTTCCCAAGTCCGGTTTTTAAAACCAACACTGTTTATTACAGATTAAAAAATAAACAGTCTCCGATTTCAATATCTCTCCGAACAGCCAACACCGCTAATTTCTTGAAAGATCCCTCTCAAACGTACCTACTAAAACGTACTCTAAAACTATGTGTATGGCAGAAAGAAATTGGCATATTTTATTTACAAAACCCGGAAAGGAAAAGAAAGTAGCTGGTATATTGGCCAAGCGAAAGATTGACTGCTACCTTCCTGAATATAAATCTGAAACAATAATTGATGGCCGAAAAAAAGTTGTTGCAGGACCACTTTTCCCCCGTTTCGTATTTATAGCTGCTGAAAGCCCTGAAGCTTCATTGCTGAAAGAATCAAGGCATATCCTCAATTTTATGTACTGGAAAAGCGTACCAGTGCAGGTAAAGCAGGAGGAAATAACCGCAATAAAAGAATTTTTGGACGAATATACCTGCACACGTCTCGACAAAGCAGAAGTAACGCCAGACGCACATTACCGCATTAATAATGAAATACAACTTGTAAGAAAAGGATCGGTAGTTGAAGCAAATATCGGTACAGTAAAGCTGACAATCCCATCCATCGGCCACGTGCTGGTAGCAGAAATAAGAAAAGAAAAAGCAGAAGAGTTTACACTTGTCAAAGATTCTTTAATCGGAAGCATTTCCGGTTCTTAATAAGATTACAACATAACCAGTTATCTAAAGAGCAGGTCAGTCTGCTCTTTTTTATTGCCATAGATACAAAAAAGAAAAGCTACATTCAGTAGCAATACATTTATAAGTGTTATTTATTTCCTTAGGCATTGCACAAAACTATGCATCGTGAACAGGCTATATCTACCGCTTAAATTTCCCTTAGTTTGACATTACAGCCTTCAAAGTAAAAATGCAATCGGCTGGAATAGTAATAGTAGTGCGGGATCGTGTAAGCTTCCCGTCTATACCTCGTTGAAAATTTGCCGTTTCGTTTGTATAATACATTTCAAAATGATCTATCTCCGGCAGGTTTGCAAATACAGCAGTAAGTTTAAAGGCTGTTTTACGCATGTTGATGCCGGAAATGTTTAGTTGCTGGGAAACCGGATCAAAAAAAGCTGATACTCTTATACTATCTGCAATTACAGGTTTGCCTATTTGCCAGGAGCCTGGTATAATAAACGAGGAAACCTGGCTGATAGCATACAGATGTTTGCGCGGCGTATATGTTTTGCTTTGCTGATTATATGCAAGTATACCCCAGTAGCTAAATGGGCTGGGGGCATGGTGTTCATAATAACTGTCATATCCTTCCCATACCATCAAAGCAGAAGCTCCATGCTGTAAAAGATCAAACATGTGGTTTACACATTCTGCAGCAAACCTGTAATCATATGTTCCTGCTATTCCATCATCAAGGCCATTTCGCCATTGATTCCATTCTGTAACCCAAAAACCTGAATTAGGATAGGCTGAATTTTTGAGCAATGAATCAACAGGCGCATAATAACCTGCATAGCTATGCACACCGATATGCGCCAGCCTGGACATGATAACCGGGTCTTTCATTAACTCAGGAATGTATTCGCTGACTCCTCTTTTCATATCTGCAGGATCTGGTCCCACATACAACACATCACCCATACCCAATGAGGCCATGCGCTCCACCAGTTTTTTCATCACGATAGCATAGTGTTGCGCATCCATTTCTGGTCCTTCTTTACGCCAATCCGCTTCATTGGTAGGTGAAATGAGACCAAACTGCAGCAGTCTTTTATTTTTTGCATAATAGAAAAATGATACCAGCATCTCTACATACTCGTCTTCCAAACCGGGGGTGATTGTCTTTTCTCCGAGCCATTTTGGTACATAACCCATAAAGTTTATCATCAGGTTTTTTGTTATACCATGCTCATTGAGATAAGACAACATGCCCCATACCCGTTGAAACTTTGCTGTTTCATATAGGCTATCATAATATTTCCAGTTAAAGGAAAAAGGATCGCTATTATCATTTACATCCTCCCATTTCTCTACAGTCTCCACGATCACACGCCAGATGTTTGCTTTCATGGTATCCAGCAAAAGTTGCAGCGCAGGCTCTAGTTCTTTGCCATTCCAGCTTCGTGTATTTGCATTTACCCCAATACCATCTATCTGTTGCATTCTTTTCAATCCATCCACTCGCAGGTTTATTACGGGAAAATCTTTATCTGATTGCGATAAAGCAATCTCTGCAGCAGATAAAAATGCAGGTAATAAAATCAGGATTGCTTTTTTCATATTGAAGCTGTTATACTGATAATAAACAAGTAAAATAATTCCGCAGATCCTTTTTAAATGTCCTTTAAATTTACAGGAACCAATCAATATTTCTTTATTTATAAATAAACATACATGACACAGGAAATGCTCAGACAATTTATATATAGAATAATTGATAGCCTGACAACACAAATTCCAGCTTATAAAGACAGTGTGGCCGATTGGACAAATTGCCAGGGAAATGTAGCAGTATGTATAATTGATGATGCCGGAAACGTTTATGGAAAAATATGGGGAGATGATAAACTGCGTGGCCGAAAGTATTACGACCTTGCTTATCGCAAAGCTTCGCAGGTATGGATAACTGGTTATAAAACCGGCGAGTATGAACGATTGGTTTATACAGATAAATTAAACTACCGCGACTTTGGAATTCCGCTTCCCGAGCTAATGGGATGGGAAGGTGGCCAGCCGGTACAATTGGATACGGATACCAAAATATATTGTGGCTTCAGCGGCTTTAAAGGAGTGACAGATGTGGCGATTGTACAGAAAGCAGTCAAAGAAGCGATGCAATGATTTTTATCTTCCTTCTTTATCCAATACTGCAACGATGCGATCATAATACATTTTAGCACGCTCCGCAGTACTGCCAAAACAAATTACACCGAGTTTGCCATATTGTGAGAGTGCGCCGATGAGATGAAATATTACACCTTCCTGATGTGTACCGTCATAATGTAAATCGTTCATCATGGCGATATGAATCAAGTCATGTGGCGTTAATCCTTTATACTTTTCGCTTTTTAGATTATCGGAACAGAAATAATAACGCACCTGCCCGTTTGCAGTATAATACAAACCCCTTTCCGGATCATAGGCGCCATCGGTTAAAAACTGGAGCATCAGCAATGGGTGAGTTGTTCCACCTTTACGCAGATTTATTTCTATCGCGTAATGCTTCCATTCATCTTTCTTTTTTACTGAAATAAAATCCACCGCAAAACGGCCTAA
>JAEUVI010000248.1 GCA_016787105.1 Chitinophagaceae bacterium
CATTGCCCAACATCCTACGAAAAGACGAGAAGATTCCAGAATGATGGTCGTTCATCGCCACACAGGCCAAATTGAAAACAAGCATTTTCGCGACATTCTCGACTATTTTGATGATAAGGATGTGTTTGTAGTTAACAATACAAAGGTTTTCCCTGCGCGTATGTACGGGCGGAAAGAGAAAACAGGGGCAAAAATTGAAGTTTTCCTGTTGCGTGAGCTTAATAAGCCCAATCGCCTCTGGGATGTAATTGTTGACCCTGCCCGTAAAATACGTGTAGGTAATAAACTTTATTTTGGCGACGGTGAAGAACTGGTTGCAGAAGTAATTGATAACACAACAAGCCGTGGCCGTACCATTCGCTTTCTCTGGGAAAACAGTGAAGAAGAGTTTCGTGCAATGCTGGAGAAATTAGGCGAAACACCTTTGCCAAAATACATCAAGCGCAAACCTGAAGAAGAAGATAAAGAGCGTTACCAGACTGTATATGCGAAGCATGAAGGAGCTGTTGCTGCACCAACCGCGGGGCTTCACTTCAGCCGTGAGTTGATCAAACGCCTCGAAATTAAAGGCGTTCGCTTTGCAGAGGTTACTTTACACACAGGTCTTGGTACTTTCCGCCCGATAGAAGTAGAAGATTTGAGTAAACATAAAATGGATGCAGAATACTACCGTATTGAAGACACTGCATGCAAGATTGTAAATAAAGCGAAAGAAAACGGGCACCGCATATGCTCTATCGGTACTACTACTATGCGTGCTGTAGAATCTTCTTTCACTGCGCAGAAATTATTGAAACCATCAGAAGGCTGGACGAATATGTTTATTCACCCGCCTTACGATTTCAATATCGCGGACGCTTTGGTTACCAATTTTCATTTACCTAAAACAAGCCTCCTTATCATGACCTGTGCATTTGCCGGTTATGATTTGATAATGGAAGCCTATAAAAAAGCAATCAGAGATAAATATCGTTTCTTTAGCTACGGAGATGCGTTACTGATTGTGTAAAATATATTTTGAATTATTAGTGAAGAGGTTTCTGAAAAAGAAGCCTCTTTTTATTTTGTATTAAGTAGTACTTTTAAAACTCAAGTTTTGCTTTATGAAAAAAATACCAGCTCTTCTCATTCCTATTTTTGCATCTATGATTGTAATGGCACAGGAAACAATTCCATTGTACAAAAATGAAATACCCAATTCCAAACCTTCTAAAAATGAAGAGTACACCGAAACAGCGAAAGAAGGTTTCATTATCATTCATAAAGTAACCCAGCCTACAATCAGTATTTATTTGCCAGCAAAAGAGAAAGCAACAGGTGCTGCAGTTATTATTTATCCCGGTGGCGGTTACACGATTGTCGCCGCGGGCCACGAAGGATATGATGTAGCCAAACGATTTAATGAAATAGGTGTAGCCGCATTTGTAGTCAAATACCGCATTCCTGATACCGCTACAATGCTTAATAAAGAAATAGGCCCGCTGCAGGATGCACAACGGGCAATACAATTGGTAAGAGAAAATGCTGAAGAATGGGGCATTGATAAAAACAGGATTGGTATAATGGGTTTTTCCGCAGGAGGCCACCTGGCTTCTACAGCCGGTACACATTTTTCAAAAGCATATATTGATAACCCTAACAATACCAGCCTGCGCCCAAATTTTATGATTCTCTGTTATCCTGTTATAAGTTTTACAGATAGTATCGGGCACATCGGTTCGAGAAACCAATTGATTGGTAAAAACCCATCGCAGGAAAAGATAAAAGAATACAGTAATGAGTTGCAGGTAACAAAAGAAACAGCCCCCACTTTCCTGATGCATGCCAGAGATGATGACGCTGTGACCGTAAAAAACAGTTTAGAATTTGCGAAAGCACTTCATAAGAACCGCATCAACAATGAAGCTTACTATTATAAAAAAGGCGGTCATGGTTTTGGTTTAATCAATCCTACCAGCAAGGTAAAATGGATGGATAAAGTTGAAGCATGGCTGAAGAAAAATGGATGGATAAAATGATACTACTCTTCCAGTTCATAATCCAATGGCAAAAGATTGCTCATTTTTTCACTCCATCCCCAATAGCCGTTGTTTAATAAATCTTGTGGTGAATAATAACTACCGTTTTTTTCAATACTCACATACCCACTCCCGGTAAGCATGATAGACGACCGTTGGTAAAATGCCTTGCGGTTTGTTTCATTGATATGTTGCAAATAGCGCTGTTCCTCTGTTTCATTTTTGTAAGTCACGTATAAGTAATCCGGAAACATAAGGTATTTGTTTCCGGCCGAGTCAAATGCTGTCACACTATCAGCAGTAATGAAGTAATTACTAAAAACATCAAAATAATTTTTTTGGCTTAATACAGTTTGGTAATAATTTACAGAATCAGCAGGAAATTGTTCATCATTGTAATCCATTATTATCGTCAGTTTTCCGTTTTTATCCAATACGTTTTTCTTAACAACTTTATAAATTGTTTTTACTCTTTCCTTTTCATAGTTAGTAACTTTTTTCAATCGCCTTACCTCAAAACCTTCGTCCTGTAATTTGTTATTATATACACTCCGTATGAAATGATTAACAGACCCGAGGTATGCTTTTTTTCTCGCTTGTACCCACTTTCTTTTCGCACCCTTCATTTCTTCAAATAATGGATAGCCATAATAGCTTATAATATTATCTGTATAGTTGACTTCAAACCCCTCCATCTGATATTGAATTCTATATCCCAGCGCCTTGTTTTGTATTATAAGTGGTTCCCCGGCAACTGCTGAAAGTATATTTTCCTTTTTTGAAAAACGAAATCGGATCGTTTTATAATTGATGATTTTGCAATTTTCGGAATTAACAGTAGTACCTATAAAATTCTCCATAAATACCCTGCCCCATTTAGCCCAGCCATCTTTTTCAAACGGGGCTACAGTTACTCCTTCCAGTTCTTTTACTTTCAGGTTCATTTTTACAATCAGCTCCATCGGAAGATCGTTCTGCACAAACGCTTTTACAAACGTTTCAAAACCCACAAATGAAACAATCAATTCATGTGTACCACCGGGTATCTCTGTCAATAAAAACTCACCTGTTGAACTGGTAACTGTTCCCTTAGACGTATTATTGATAAAAACACTTGCCCCTGCTATCGGCTGATTCGTTTCAATGTTTATTACTTTTCCTTTTATTGATTGCTGTGCATTTACGGAATAAACAAAAAAGAAGACGATAAAGAATGCATAAGTACATCTCATAAGGCAATTTAATCAGAATAGTGTTTTTCCTATCAATTTTAAATTGTAGTATTTGACAATCAAGGTCTTCAAAAATAAGCGACACAACAGGTATAAAACTGCCAAGATTTCACAAAAAATATATAAATGGTTTCCATTCCGTTACACTGCTGCCAGTGGTTCTACGATATAATTATCCGAGTCAGACCTCTATTTTTGATTCATCAATATCTGAAGAAACCAGTACATATCTCCGGCATGAAAAGCCAACGTATCCGTCCCCCGGAATGTAATATGTACTGATATTTCTCCGAAACTCCTATGTATAATCTTTAATCCAAACGCTTGGGCCGGCATTGTTTTACTCAAAAATTAAAACGATGTTGAAGAAGAAATTATGGAGAATGAGCTTTTTCTGCCAGGGTGCCTATTTAATAATAGCTGCATCTAACGGAAATAACCTGCTGCAACAAGATCACAAAAAAATCACCTGTGAGCAATATGCTGATACTATTGACTCCGATGATTTTATTAATATCTCACCGGTTAAATTAAATAGCCGTGCCGAAAAATTTGTTGCATCTTATATTCAAAACAATAAGGAATCTTTGCAACTGTCAAAAGAAAGAGGTCTGCTTCATTTTGCAATGATGGATTCTGTGTTCAGCAGCTACGGATTACCGATAGAATTAAAATATCTGTCTGTAGTGGAATCCGAGTTGAATGGAAATGCGGTATCACATGTAGGTGCTGTAGGACCGTGGCAATTGATGCCCGAGACAGCAAGAATTCTTGGTTTACGTGTAAGTGGTAAAGTGGATGAGCGTAAATACTTTAAGAAAAGTACTGTAGCAGCTGCTAAATACGTCAAGGACCTTTATTGTCAATTCGGAGACTGGCTATTAGTTATCGCAGCATATAATGGAGGTCCTGCACCGGTATACAAAGCAATAAAAAAGTCAGGGAGCCGCAACTTCTGGAAACTACAAAACTTTTTACCTGCAGAAACAAGAGGCCATGTAAAAAGATATATTGCTACGCATTATTTCTTTGAAGGACAAGGCAGCATTACTACAATGACAAAAACAGAAATGAATACTTACCTGAAAATGATTGATGAACTATATGCCAAGAAAGCTATCCGGGATAAAACACCTGTAGATACACTGCAAAGCACAGCAAACAGAAAAGAAATTTCAAGCTCTTTGCTACTAATCAAATCCCGCTAAAATATACAAGCACTATAGTTGTAATAGTTTTCGCAGACCGCCATGCTGGTTTGCAAATTCGCAACAAAAAATACGCCGCATCCCGGCGTATTTTTCTGCTTGTCACACCCCGCCTTACACTTGTAAAATAGTATTGCCATCTTCCTGTAAAAGCCTATATTTGCACCTCAATTTGAGTTCATACGTACCTGGGATCAGATGATTTTTTCTGCTAAGCACTTTTCTGCTAATTAGTTAGTCTTCTTTACTCCAGCGTTTTTCTCAGATTATTACTTAATCTTAATTTTAAAGAACAGATGAACATTTATGTTTCAAATTTAAGCTTCGCCGTACAGGATGAAGACTTAAGGGAATTTTTTACCGAGTATGGTGAAGTGACTTCAGCTAAAGTAATTACTGACAAATTCACACAACGTAGCCGTGGTTTTGGTTTTGTAGAAATGCCTGACGATGCTGCTGCCGAAAAAGCTATCAAAGAATTGGATGGCGGAATGGTAGATGGCCGTGCTATTAAAGTAACTGTAGCAAAGCCAAGAGAAGAGAATAGTAACCGCAGTAAGCCTTCTTTTTCTAAAAGCCGCTGGTAACTAAATGCAAAAATTACAGGAGGGGTCTACACTCCTCCTGTTTATTGATAACTACCTTAACACCTCTTTTAAGATGACAAACGATGTTATTGAAAAATACGTTGCTCCACGTCAAAGTGCTGAGAAAGAAATAAAAATCTTCTTCAAACAAAGAAGTACCATTACAGGAATCTTTGTTAAAGGAAATGATTATGATTCCCTGAAATCAAAAAATTTCTGGCGTATTGTAACCAACAGCAATATCGCCCAATGGAAAAAAACAAAAGATTTGAACCTCGCCAAAATATTCAATGGCGTTGAGTTTACAAAGCTTTCCGAGTAATCATCCACAAGATATAAATCAGGCTTTCACGGCCTGTTTTCTTTTTGCCTTGCGCAAAGAGCTATCTATTTCTGCCGTCAGGTTTTTATAAGTTGGTTGCTCTGTAAACTGTATTCCATTTATAAAAAATACAGGTACATCGCGGATACCTTTATCCAATGCTTCCAGTAAATCTGCCCGCACTGTCCAGCCATAAAATGCATCCACCATTTTTGTAAGGAAATTTTTGTCCTTCACGCCGATAATCTTTGCATACTCTTTCAGGCTGATTACACCCAGGTTTCTTCTGTGCTCAAAAAGCATATTATGCATTTCCCAAAAACGACCTTCCTGCGCAGCAGCCACCGCCGCTTCAGAAGCCTTGTGTGAACGCTGGTGCAACTGCATCATCGGAAAATGACGGAAATTAAATTTTATTTTGCCTTCATAATCTTCCAGCAACCTGTTTACAATATGGTTTGCTTTTTCACAAGCTTCGCTTTCATACTCGCCATACATTACAATACTAACCGGTGCAGTCTTGTCACCAATCCAGATATCCTTTGGCGGGATAATCGGTTCAACATTCGCTTTATTGATTGCCATTTTGTTTTCTCCTGCTTTTTAAAAGCATTTAGTGAATAAAAAAGTAAAAGAGTCATACTGTAAGGCAGTATGACTCTGGTTTTCCACTCATTGCAGCTTCTGTAAAAACTGCTTCTTATATATTCTTCGTTACGAAGCTGTTTTTGATTCTTTTCCCTTTGTTGCCGGCTTTACTGATGCTGCTTCATTCCTGAATACAACAGTGTTATCAAAAACATCTACAAGAACCGGCAAAGATTTATTAATGTCTCCTGCAAGTATCTTTCTGCTGAGCTGGTTTACTATTTCTTTTTGTATCAATCTCTTCAACGGCCTGGCACCAAACTGCGGATCAAAACCCTGCTCTGCCAGGAATTCCAATGCATAATCGCTGAATTCCAACCGGATACCACTATCTAACACTAATTGCTTCAAATTGTTCAGTTGAATCCTTACAATACCCATAATTTCTTTTTTAAGCAAAGGTTGGAACATAATTATTTCATCAACCCTGTTCAAAAATTCCGGGCGAATTGTTTGGCGCAACAGGTTCATCACTTCAACTTTCGCTTTTTCGGTAGCTTTTTCAAGTGTTTTTTCATTCACATCTTCAAAAGCCTCTTGTATGAGATGGCTTCCTATATTACTGGTCATGATAATGATGGTGTTCTTGAAATTCACAACACGGCCTTTATTATCAGTCAGCCTTCCATCATCAAGGACCTGCAGTAATATATTCCATACATCCGGGTGCGCTTTTTCTATTTCATCGAGCAGTACAACGCTATATGGTTTGCGGCGTACAGCTTCTGTTAATTGACCTCCTTCATCATAACCTACATAACCGGGAGGCGCACCAACCAATCTTGATACCGTATGCTTTTCCTGGTACTCGCTCATGTCGATACGTGTCATCATGCTCTCATCATCAAACAAATATTCAGCTAATGCTTTTGCAAGTTCCGTTTTACCTACACCGGTAGTACCGAGAAATATAAATGAACCAATTGGCTTCTTTGGATCCTGCAAGCCTGCACGGCTTCTCCTGATTGCATCGGCAACTGCTGTAATTGCTTCATCCTGTCCTACAACCCGCTCATGCAGGTGCTGCTCGAGGTTGAGCAATTTTTCTTTATCGCCCTGCAACATTTTTGTTACCGGGATACCAGTGGCTTTAGCGACGCTCTCCGCAATGTCTTCCGCATCTACTTCTTCTTTCAGCAATCTTTTTTCATTGATAGAATCCAACTGCGCTGAAAATTTATTAATAAGTTGTTCCTGTTCTTTTACCTTGCCATACCGTATTTCAGCTACTTTGCCATAATCTCCATTACGCTCAGCTTGTTCCGCCTCTAACTTTAATTGTTCAATTGAAGCTTTTGCATTCTGTACTTTTTCTACAATTTCTTTTTCTTCTTTCCATTTCGCTTTGAATGTATCACGCTCTACAGAAAGGTTTGCTATTTCCGTATTCAGTTCTTTTAGCTTCACTTCATCATTCTCACGTTTAATAGCTTCGCGTTCTATTTCCAACTGGCGAATCTGCCTTTCCAGTCTATCCAGGTCTTCCGGCATGCTATTCATTTCCAATCGCAATTTTGCCGCACTTTCATCAATAAGATCAATCGCTTTATCCGGCAAAAAACGATCTGTGATATAGCGGTGCGACAATTCAACCGCAGCTATAATCGCTTCGTCTTTGATACGCACATGATGGTGTGTTTCATACCGATCTTTCAATCCACGAAGGATAGAAATCGCATCTTCTACAGATGGTTCTTCTATCATTACCTTCTGAAAACGTCGCTCCAGCGCTTTGTCTTTTTCGAAAAATTTCTGGTATTCATTTAATGTAGTAGCTCCTACAGCACGCAATTCACCCCGGGCCAGTGCAGGTTTCAGAATGTTGGCTGCATCCATAGCGCCTTCACCACCACCAGCACCAACCAATGTGTGTATTTCATCAATGAACAAAACTATTTCCCCATCACTTGATGAAACTTCTTTTACCACACCCTTCAACCGCTCTTCGAATTCGCCTTTGTATTTTGCGCCGGCTATGAGCTGCCCCATATCCAAAGCATAAATAATTTTTGATTTCAGGTTTTCAGGCACATCACCATTTACAATACGATGTGCAATACCTTCAGCTATTGCTGTTTTACCAACACCGGGTTCACCAACAAGTATCGGGTTATTTTTTGTACGGCGGGAAAGTATATGCAATGTCCGGCGGATTTCTTCATCCCGACCTATTACAGGATCAAGCTTTCCCTGTCTTGCCATTTCATTCAGGTTCTTCGCATACTTATTTAATGAATTGAACTCCTGCGATTGTGTTTGTGATGTAACAGTTTCTCCCTTACGCAAATCTTTAATTGCAGTTATCAATCCTTTTTCTGTTAGGCCTGCATTTTTCAGCAATTTTGCTGCTGCGTCATTGCCTTGCACAATCGCCAGTAATAAGTGCTCCGGTGTTACAAATTCATCATTGAATTGTTTTAATGCTGCGCCTGCCCGCAATATTACGCTGTTTGCATCGCGGCTTATTGATTGTGCAGCTTCGCCGGATACTTTCGGAAGTTTGTTGATTAACTCATCCAGTTTTGTGTCAACCAGGTTAAGTGTAACATTGTTTTTCTTCAGCAAATAATCCACTGGAGAATCCTGCTGATCAAGCAACGCTTTCAGGATATGTTCCGTTTCTATGTTTGCGTTTTGTGAATTAAATGCTAATTGCTGCGCCTGTTGTATGGCTTCGGCAGCTTTTATTGTAAAATTTCCTAAGTTCATAATCTAAGTTTATAGTAGTGTTTTTATGATTTGGTTTACCAGCTTTTGTTGTTATCTTAAACGGTGTTTACGCTAAATAATTAATTCCCAAAATTAAACAGACAATGAGCGGTCCCGAAAAATTTAGGGAGTAACAAAGTTTAATAATAATTCCAAAGCTGCTTTCAAAAAACTAACTGAAATTATCAAATCACAATCCAAGTCAAAAATTAAAGCAAGAATGTCATATAAAAATAGCTCTATCTGCATGAAAGTCATGATTGTAGCGGGTTTTCTGCTAATATTACAGCCTGCGAAAAGCCAAACAGCTGGATTTGATGGGCTGACTGAAACACTCACAGCGAATCAGAAAGCGATGGGTAACAATTTTGTTGCTATGATTTGGCAGGGCGATACTGTGGTTTATAAAAAAGAATTTGGCGAACTGAATGCGAAAACTGCTGTACCCATTGCTGATGCAAGTAAATGGCTAACCGCCGCATTGGTCATGCAATTTGTGGATGAAGGAAAAATTTCGCTGGATGATAAAATCACGAAGTGGTTGCCAGAGTATGCGAGGTATGGTAAGAATTATATCACTATCCGGCTTTGCCTTGCAAATATGACCGGCATACAATACAGCGATAAAACGCCTCCTAATCCTTTCAGAAAAAAAACAACAACGCTTGAAGAAGAAGTGAATGCTTATGCTTCGCGGGAAATACAAACAAACCCGGGAACAGAATTCCGCTATAATAATATGGGTGCTGATATTGCCGGGCGGGTATTGGAAGTATTGAGTAAAAAACGCTTTGACATGCTGATCCGCCAAAAGCTATTCGTGCCAATGGGTATGCGGCGTACCACATTTACAAATATGGAAGGCGGCGCGGTTAGTCCGTCAGATGGCGCGCAGTCAAGCGCTGAAGATTACATAAAATTCCTGGGTATGCTGCTCAACAAAGGAAAGTATGGTGGCAAACAAATACTGAGCGAAGAATCGGTAAATACGATGATGCAATCGATCACTACATTAAACATCATCAAATCGCCCCCCAAATCCATGCAGGGATATGATTACGCAATGGGAAGTTGGGTAATGGAAGCGGATGCGAATGCAAAATCAATTGTACTTTCCTGCCCCAGCTTTACAGGTACATGGCCGGTAATTGATTATTGCCGGGGCTATGCTTATCTTATTCTTTCGAAAAAATTATTTGAAGAAGATAAAGCTGAAGTGAATAAACAAGTGAAGAGTGTGCTGGATGAGAAGTTTGGTTCGCAGTGCAAATGATATTCAGTATATGATGCCAGATATACGAAATGACTGTATTGTTATCAACTTTAGCAAAATCGTATATCCGACATCATACCTCTGACATCTAAATGTATTGATTAATTATATTTTCCAACCACTCTTGTCTTCCGCTTCTTTGTTGCGGTTCTCCGTTAGCGATTGCAAAATCACGCAGGTCTTCGAGCTTAAGGTTTCCGTTTTCATATTCTTTCCCTTTTCCACTATCAAACGAAGAATACCTGTTTGCCCGGATTTCTTTATACTTTGATTTTTGCAAAATATTATCTGCAATCACCAATGCCCTTGCAAAAGCATCCATACCACCGATATGTGCGTGGAAGATATCTTCAAGATCCGTTGAGTTTCTTCTTGTCTTCGCATCAAAGTTTACACCACCTCCGCCAAAGCCGCCAGCTTCAAGAATTACCAACACGCTTTCTACGAGTTCATTCAGGTTCATCGGGAACTGATCAGTATCCCAGCCATTCTGGTAATCACCGCGATTGGCATCAATGCTGCCAAGCATACCTGCATCTGCAGCAACCTGTAATTCATGTTGAAATGTATGACCAGCAAGTGTAGCATGATTTACCTCTACATTTATTTTAAAATCTTTATCCAGGCCATACTGTCTTAAAAAACCAATTACCGTAGCACTGTCATAATCATACTGATGTTTGGTTGGCTCGCAAGGTTTTGGTTCTATAAAAAACACACCTTTGAAACCTTGCTTTCTTGCATAGTCTTTCGCCATATTCAGAAAACGGCCCAGGTGGTCAATTTCACGTTTCATGTTTGTATTCAGCAAGCTCATATATCCTTCACGGCCACCCCAGAAAACATAATTCTCACCACCCAATGCGATTGTAGCATCAAGCGCATTTTTTACCTGCGTACCCGCATAAGCAACTACTGAAAAGTCAGGATTGGTAGATGCGCCATTCATGTAGCGTGGGTTACTGAAAACATTTGCAGTGCCCCATAATAATTTTACACCGCTTGCCGCCTGCTTTTGCTTCGCATAATCAACAATCGCCTGCATATGGCTT